>JAYUGD010000030.1:0-19084 GCA_043767785.1 Zavarzinella sp.
GTCACGACCGGGAAGCATGTTAGTGATCTGGAGGCGTCTGCCTTGACTCGGGCGACGTGGGAAGCCGCTGGCGTCGGCTCAATGTGCAATCCAACGGACGTGCAAGCCGTCCTGAACTGGAAGTATCCGGCGAAGAACCTTGGGCCGTGCTTGGCGTTTCCCTATCCGACGCTCTCCGGCACGCGGACGGATTACGTTCGGGTGAAGCCGTCCGATCCGCGGGAAGGCGACGACGGCAAGCCAATTAAGTATGAGGCGCCGAAGGGGGTGGCGAATCACGCTTACTTCCCCCCGCTGGTCCAACAACGTCACCGCGACAAGACGCTGGACACCGTCATCTTCACTGAGGGGGAGAAGAAGGCCTTGTGCGCGTGCCAGCACGGGTTTCCGACAATCGGATTGTCGGGCGTGTGGTGCTGGAAAACAAAAGGCAAGAAATCGCTGCTCCCAGAATTAGCCGCCATCGAATGGAAAAGCGTCCGAGTCCTCATCTGCTTTGACTCCGACCGGGCGACGAATGAGAGCATCCAAAACGCCGAAGCGAAGTTTGCGGCCGCGTTGGAACGGAAGGGGGCCGACGTTCGGATTGTCGAACTGCCCCCCGGCCCGAACGGGGCGAAGACGGGTGTTGATGACTTCTTTGTCCGCGGCGGGACGGATGAGCAATTCGCGGAACTGCTGGCGGCGGCCGTTGAGCCAGTGCGGCCCGGCCGTCGCCAGCGCGGCGGGTCTACTTGCATCTTGATCGGCCCGGATGAACACCGGGTGAATGACGAAGCCATCGCCGCACTGAAAAGCGACCTCGAACTATATTCCCGCGGCGGGCAACTCGTGCGGGTGGTGTCGTCACAAGAGGCGACCGGCGTAGGCGACCCGGACGGCGCGAGGATCCTTCCCGTTCGGCCGTCCACACTGCGGGAGCGGCTGACGGTCGGAATCAATTGGATCAAGGTGGATGAAGAGGGCGAAAAGCGAGTCGGCCCCCCGAATCCTTGTGTCCACGCCATCCTTGACCGCGGGGAATGGCCGGGGATTCGGCCATTGGTCCAAGTGGTTGAATACCCGGTGATGCTGCCGGACGGCGCCATCATGGCGACGCCTGGCTATCACGGCGAAGGTACGGGCTTGCTGTTCGCCCCGCGATGCCCGGTGACTCTCGACATCCCCGACCGGCCGACACACGCCGACGCGCGACGGGCGGCGGCCGTCCTGATGGACCTTGTCGCAGATTTCCCGTTCGCCCAACCGTGTCACCGCTCGGCGTGGCTGGCCGCCCTGTTGACGCCGTTGGCCCGGTTCGCGTTCCGCGGCCCGACGCCGATGTTCCTGATGGACGCCAACGTCGCCGCGTCGGGCAAAGGCTTGCTCGTGGACCTCATCGGCATCATCACACAAGGCAACGGGCTGGCCGTGTCAACGATGCCGGATGAAGGTGACGAGTTTCGGAAGCTCGTCACGTCGCTGCTTGTCCGCGGTTGCCCGATGGTTGTGTTCGACGACTTGGGCGGAAAGCTCGGCGGCCGGGAACTCAACGCCCTGCTGACCTCGACGCAGTGGGGGGACCGCATCCTGGGGGAGACGCGGGAAGTTCAAGTGCCGAACTTCTGCACATGGTTCGGTACGGGGAACAACGTGGCCGTGATGGGCGACACGCTTCGGCGGGTATGCCCGATCCGGTTGGAATCGCCCCACGAGCGCCCGGAAGAACGGGAAGACATTCGCATCCCAGACTTACGGGGACACGTCACGGCCGAACGTCCGCGGTTCCTGTCGGCCGCCTTGACGATCCTCCGCGCGTACCACACGGCCAACCGGCCCGACATGCGGCTTTCCCCGTGGCTGAGTTACGAGAACTGGTCCGGCATCGTCCGGGGGGCGATTGTCTGGTGCCGATTGGCTGACCCGTGGGAAGGCCGCCAAGCGATGCGTGAGTCTCACGGTGATGAGCGAATCGCCGCGATGGGCGGACTTTTGGAAATGTGGCGGGAGATCGACCGCGACGGCGACGGGCTGACGTGCGCCCAACTGGTTGAACGCATCGACTCGGCGCATCAGGCCGACGGACTTAGTGAAACGCTTCTCACGCTTGTCGGCGGCAAGCCGGGCGACGGCAAGCCGGACAAGCGGTCGCAAAGCCTTGGGTACGTCTTCCGTCAATTCGACGGCCGGGTTCTCCGCGGCCGGATGCTTCGCCAAATGGGGGCAACCAGAGCCAAGACGAAACTCTGGGCCGTCGCGGTTGTAGGTGATGCAGGTGATGCAGGTGATGCAGGTGATGTTTCCGACCCTCTTACGCGGGAAGACGAATTAAACTCGAATCACACACACACGCCCGCATATGTGCGGGAGGCTGAAACCATCCCCTGCATCCCCTGCATCCCCTGCACTGACGAATCGCCTTCCCCCGCCAGTTGGGCCTACGACCGCTCCCAAATCGACAACATGCGATGACCCACAACCAAGAGGAGACCGCGAATGGCGACGACCAAACGAGACCCGATCCAAAGTCACGGGCAACGGGTGAGCGAACTCGCCGCCGCGCTGGCCGAGGCCGACGTGGAAGCGATGGCGCCCTTGACCCGGGCGCGCGTGCTGCTCGACTTGGAACGCATCCGGGGCGAACTGGCGGGGCTGATCGACGTGGCGAAGACCGCGGGGACGCCGACGGGCGCCCCTGGGCAGTGAGATTCCAGACGGCCGGGCAGACTGGCCCATTGCCCTGTACGCCGACGATGACGGCCTACGCCAAGAGGAACCACAACATGACCGCCGGCAACCGCACGCACGTCGTCGCCCGCCTGCCCTGCTCGTGCATGTGGTCCGCGATGACCACGCTCGACCCCGACACCGACTACGCCGCGGACGGGCGAGACATCCGGGCGTTCAAGGAACGGCACCGCGGGCTGACGGTGACGGTGGAGCGCGACCCCGCCGAGTGGAAGTGTCCACTGGCGATGGCCGGCCGCCCGTGCCTCGCGGAACACGTCCGAAAGTTGAAAGAGGCGCCCCGGCGCGCTTATCACCATAGAGATTGATCGCCAACGACAAGGCCGTCGTCACCACGGCCGTCGTCTGCGGGTTGGCCGTGGCCGTCGTCACCGTGGCCCGTGGCCTGTTCGCGGACGCATTCTCTCACATCCCCCCGGAGCATTCGACCGCCCGCGTGGAACGGCTGGCCGATCAACTTGCCGCCCTCTCCGACAATGAACGGGCTGCCCTTATTGCGGCACTGATGGTTGGAACACCGTCTTCACCGCGACGATAGGCGCATCTTGCATGTTCAGCCACAACAACGACAAATTCCCGGATTCTTGAACGGTGAGGGAACTTTAGAAAGGATGAAAAAGTTTTAGGGAAGTCAACGATGCTTATTTGGGAATTTTTTCAAGGAATTGAAAATATGAATAAAGGATCAACTTTAGGTCGTCGTCCACCTGACTTACCGCATTCGCCGACGCGGCTTCAATGGCCTGCTTGACGCGGTGCCTGTTCTCGATTGGCTCGCTGCCGTACTTCACTTTGAAATTCAGCATCAGTCGCGGATTATCAAGTTTCAATTTTTGAATCAGATTTTCTGCACCTGCGGAATCTGCAATCAAAACTTTGACCTCGGTGAGTTCACCGGCGTGAAAATATTCGCGAAATTGATGGACGGTCTTATGGTCTTCATCTCTCAGTTCCTGCCATGCTTTGCGGGCAAGAATGCTCCGAACGTGTCGGATAAGCAGAAGTTTTTCTCCGGATAAAAGACTCATTTCCAATTCCAACTCCTTTAGCCTTGTCGTCTCTCTAGCGTTCAATTGTTCTAAATATTGCTTAACGTACTCCTTGTAAGATGCCGGTTTGGCTTTTTCTGTTGTTTGAGTTCGTGCTGTTGGCAAAGTAATTGGATTCTTCTCTTCCTCCTCAAACGCTGCCGCTGGCAGTGAGTTCGATCTCTTTTTCTCCGTTGGCAGAGAGGAAGCCTCTTGGGATTTCTTCACTTGCATCGAAGAGGAAGAAGCCTTGGTTCCACATCCGGACACGACGGCCATCAAGGCCGCCAGCATGATGAAAAAGAGACGATGGTTGAGCATTGAAAAACCTCATGCGTGATGAAGGACGATCCGTACAGACTTGGAATCGAACGCGAAAAAATGTGGACCGATGATCGACCCGGTGATGGGGGTTTTGATTCGATCACCACGAAATTGACCCACTAGGTCCGATGAGGCTTGCTGATGGTTGTCAGTCCCACTGCGGCCGCAGTGTGCTTCCGCAATGCCCCAAGTGGCCGTTAGGGGCAGATCATGGCCGGGCGCGGGCGACAAGACGCGAACGAGACTCTGGCGGCGCACATGGCCGCCGGGTTGCCGATCACCGAGGCCGGTTATTGTTTTTGAGTTGCCCACCATCTTTGCCATGCGGCTGGGGAGTCGCCCAAGTCTTTGCCAGTCAAGTTTCGCAGGGCAAAGAACAACGCTGCCCGCGGCGGGTACAAATCTTTCTCATTAGCGTCATTTTTAACTATTCCGGCCGGGGCACCGTCGGGAGCGATGTCGCTTCGCGGGCGGGCAGACTTGAGCGTGTCGTCCTTTGCGGCGGGCCGGACTCGGACGAGGTAGTCAAACCGCTGCTGGGCCGCCCACTTGTAGGGGTTGGGGACCGACTGCAAAACGGAGAAGTCCTGTCGCAGGTACGTCACGTCGGCGCGGGCGAACGACCCGCGGGTGGCCGTGTAATACAACGGTGGCGGAGGTTGCCCCGGCGTGGGGATTAAGCCGCGGACCAAGTCACTCGACGAGTACGACGGCGGGTGACACATCAGACAATTGCTCAGGTGGTTCAGCCGGACGACTTCCCGCACGACCAACCTACCCTTGGCGTCGGCGAACGGTGTCCGGGGGTCGAGTTCCTTGGTCAGGGAAACCAACCTGCCAACATATTCCCTCTTGCTCAAAGCGATGATCGCCTCGGCGGCGTGGTCGGCCACGGCCGGCCACGGGTATTGAAAGCCGGCGAGCAGCGCGTCCCGGCACTCCCTGTCAGGGCGGTCGGCCAAAGCGGCGACGGCATTCTCCCGAACCTTGGGCGAAATGTCGAACAAAGCCCGTTGCACCAATGCGGCCGTGGCGGTCTTGTCCTTCACGTTGGCGAGCAGTTCGACCATCAAAAGCCTGCCCTCCTTGCCTTCGGCTTGGAGTAACTGAACAAGGGCGGGGACAGACTCCGACTTCTGTAAGTCGTCTTGCGTCAGCCCTTTTTGAGAGTCACTGTTGACGAGTTTGCGAAGAGCTCCTGAATCGGCCACGCCTTGCTTGGCGGTGTTCATTAACCCGCTGCGGAGGGCGGACGAGACGGCGTTCAAGTTCCGGGCCTCATCCTGCCCCTTAGTGGCGTCCACGCCCGTTACCCACGGGAGAGACTGCGCCCCAAGTTTGCTGACGGACTCGCCGTAATAGGCCCCGCCGCAGTCCGGCCGGACAGTGCCCGTCTTCTTCAATTGGGCATCAACCTTGGCATATAAGTCCGCGGCGGCTTGCTGACTGAGTCCGATGTCGGGCACCGTGAGAAGCTGCTTCCGCAAGTCCTCCTCGGTCGCCTCTGTGCGACGGACGAAAGGGGCTTGAGCATTGCTGTACGACGTGGCGAGCAGGAACGTGGCTACGGCAATGAAAGCGAACCGGCAGCATAACTTGAGGTGGAATTGGGGCATTTGCGACTCCGTTGGATTAGGAGAGCGTAATCTTACGGCCGTCAAGGTCAAGGGCGCAGCCGGGTTGCCGATCACTGAGGCCGCCGAGCGGGCGGGGGTGGGGGAGCGCACGGCCCGCCGCCGATTCCTCGCCCCGCCGTTTTCAGCCACGGCGGGGACGTGCGTGAACAGTCTTCATGGCGAACAGGCCGGCCGCGCGTGAACGGTCTTCATGGCGAACGGGCCGGCCGCGCTGCTTCTTGCGGTCGCGGATCAACTCGAAAGGCGCTTCGCCGCCGGTCGGGAGACGACACCTTCCGCGCACTGATGGCCCGGCTGAAATCCGAAGCCGTCACGCAAGCGGTGGCCCGGTTGTCCGCCGACATGGGCAAGGCCGCCGCGAAGTTGGCCGCGTTGATCGACGCCACGGACGACCGGGTTGCCCTGGCCGCCGCGAAGACGGTGCTGGAGATGGCCTTCAAGGCGCGGGCGGCCGAAGAGATTGAGAAGAAGCTGCAAGACCTCACCGACCGCCTAGGCGCCTTCCTCTGGCCCGTGGGTGACTCGTTCGCCATCCTGAAACGCCGCCGGCCGTCCCGATGGGCGGCCGTTTTCGTCCCCCCGACTACCGGATTACTACCGGATTTCAACACATCAATAAAACCACATACATCTGAAATTACCGTGATTCCTTGCGTTCGCCCGTTCGTCCTCGCACGCTCTTGCAACACCCCGGCAAATGGCATAAAGTGTCATTTCACCGGGTTTTGTGAGCCAAAAGGACCGTTTCGATTTCGATTTCCTAAACCGGGGGTCGCAAGTTCGAATCTTGCCGAGGGCATCCGGGTCAGGTTTTCTGGCCAAAGGTTTGACGATCCGTTTTGGCTCGCCAAGGCGAATGCGGCCGCCGTGCGGGCCGCCCATTTCTGAGTGTTCGCCGCGAACCGCGAACACCCCAGTCGTCATTGTGCCGCCGGCGGCGCCAGATGCACTTCCCAAACGGACACGTCCCGGTACTCGGCTATTTTCTCCCACGCCCCCGGCATGCGTTCCTGAGCGGTAGTTACCTCGTACGCGAGCAGAACGGCGAACACCCGTTTCCCCCGCTCGACCAGGCGGCGGCGCACGTCCGCAAACGGGTCCGCGTTGTACCGGACGAGCCGCAGATCCGTGTAGTATCTCACTGGGCCGCTCAGGTGCATGCAGAGGACGTACCCGTCCGCCCCCGCGTGGTCATTGACGGCGGCCACCCAACACGCGGTTTGTTCGCCGTGCAACGCGCCGAATCGCATGAAGTGTTTTTGGCCGAAATACTTCCACTGCCCGACCATAATGACGGCGATGACCGCCAGGCAGGCAACGCCGACCCGGCGGGATCCGGGGGGCAACACCCGCTCGACGCCGCGGCGGACGGCGACGAGGGCCCCGACGATGAGCGGGGGGGTGCCCGGCAGCAAAAATCGGTAATACCACCACGTCTCATAGCACTCGTAGAAGACGTAAAAGCCGGCGACGGCGGCCGGCCACGCGAGCAGGAGCAGACGCCGCCGGGCCGGCAGAATCGGCAACGCGACCGCGGCCAGCCACCCGCCAATGACGACGGGCGTGAACTGCGTCAGGGCCTGCCACCCGTAATGCCCCGCGCGGGCGGGGCCGTAGGACCACTGCAACAGGGCGCCGATGTTCCCGTACCCCGAGCGCAACGGGTGCCCGAACGAATAATAATTGTGCCAAAGGAAGAACAACCCCGCCGGCAGCCCGCCGGCGACCAAGCTCGCCCAATGGCGGCGGGTCAACGGCAGGGCCAAGGCGACGGCCGGCAACAGGAGGGCATTGGTGGGCCGGGTGAGCGTCGCCATGCCGAATGCGGCGCCCGCCAAGACCGCCCAGCCGGCGTGCCGGCGGGAGAAGAGGGCCAGCCAAACCGTTACCGTACACCAGAAGGTGGCGACACAGTCGCTCATCTGGCCCACCGCCATGAACTGGAAGACGGGGCTGACGGCGAGGATGAGGCCCCCGCCCCACGCCTCCCACGGCGGCAGGCCGAACTCCCGGCCGAGCAGGTACACGGCGGGCACGCACAGCACGGAGATCAGCGGGACGACCAAGAACGGGGCAAGCCCCCAGCCGCCGACGATGCCGGCGCCGGCTTGGAGCAGCGGCAAGCCCGGCGGGTACATCGGCGCCATGTGCCCGGCGACGGGGGCGGGCGTGTACCCCAGCGGGACGAACGGGGACACGACGGTCTCGGGCAGGCCGAGTTCCGCCGACTCGCGGACCGGGACTCGCAGTTCGCCCCGGGCCAACGCCTTGGCGTGGTTGTGGTATCCCGAGTCGTCACTCCCGCCGACCACGTACGAATTGCTTTGGATGAAGTACGCGCCCAAGAGGGCGAGTGTCGCCGCCGCCGTGAGAGGGAACAGCAGTCGCCCGGCCCACGAACGCATCCGCAGTTCAGTCGCCATGAGAACTCGCCTCGTCGATGCGGTCAAGGACCGTCGTATTATCGGCTGACCACTTTGACATCGCCAGTGTTTTCAGTTATTACGGCCTTGGCCTTCTCGTAAGTCCGCCGCTTCGCCCGCCCGGACTTGAACGAACTCGCACGGGCTTGCAACACCCCGCCGCCCGGCATAAATTGTCATTTCACCGAGTGTTGTGAGCATATCCGCCCGGTTTGATTTCCCAAACCGGGGGCAAGCTCGAATCTTGCCGAGGGCGCTCACTTCACTCGGGCGGCACGGACCGCCCCGCATCGCTGAGGAACGTCTCGAGATGGCCACCCCGCTTGTCGCCGACAACCCGGAAATCCGGGCGGCCCTGTTCCAAATGTACCGCGAATTCTTCGACAAGGCCGAGAAGAAGCGGCGGTGGTCGCCGGACGACGACATCCCGTGGGACCAGTGCAACCGGGCCATGGACCCGGCCATCGCGGACGTGGTCGAGTCGTTCTGCGTCGTCGAGTTGTACCTGCCCGACTACATCGGCAAGGCGCTGCCGATGGTGCGGAAGAACCGCGGCTGGGCCTCCTTCCACTCCAATTGGGGCTACGAGGAGTCCAAGCACTCGATGGTCCTCGGGGACTGGCTGCTGAAGTCCGGCGCCCGCACAGACGAGCAGATGGCCGACCTGGAGAAGCAGGTCTTCGACCACGAATACCAACTCCCCGAGGACAGTCCGATCGGCATGGTGATCTACGCCATGCTCCAGGAACTCGCCACGTTCATCCACTACCGCAACCTGCGCGTCAAAGTCGAGGAGCGCGGGGACGCCGCCCTTTCCAAGCTGTTGACGTTCGTGAGCGTGGACGAGCGCGCCCACCACGCCTTTTACCTCAGCGTGGTGAAACTCTTCCTGAAGATCGACCGGCCGAGCACGCTGGAGCAACTGCGGCGGATCATCACGGGCTTCTCGATGCCCGCCGTCCACATGCTGCAAGACGGCCGGCAGCGAGTGCAGGCCGTCAAGAACCTCGGCATCTTCGACGAGGAAATTTACGCCCGCGAAATCTACCTGCCCGTGCTGGCCACCTTGGGCGTCGAGCACAAGGAACTGCGGCTGGCCAAGCGCAAATCGCTGTGACCCGCCGGCCCGTATAACATCCCCCGTCGATCAATCCCGGAGAGTGCCGTGGCGAACGTCTTCCGTCTCTGTGGGTGCGCCATCATGTCAATCAGCCTCACGCTCGGGGCCGCCGAGCCGAAGAAGGACGCCCCGGCCAACCGGCTCGCCAAGGAGAGCAGCCCGTACCTGCTCCAGCACGCCCACAATCCGGTGGACTGGTACCCGTGGGGGCCGGAGGCGTTCGAGAAGGCCAAGAAGGAGAAGAAACTGATCTTCCTCTCCGTCGGGTACTCGTCGTGCCACTGGTGCCACGTCATGGAGCGCGAGTCGTTCGAGGACGTGGCCGTCGCCGCGCTGATGAACAAGAACTTCGTGTGCGTGAAGGTGGACCGCGAGGAGCGGCCGGACGTGGACGAAATCTACATGACCAGCCTGCAAGTGCTGGGCGCGCGCGGCGGCTGGCCCATGAGCGTGTTCCTCACGGACGCCGGCAAACCCATCGTCGGCGGGACGTACTGGCCCAAAGACGACAAGGTCGTGGACGGCGAGACGGTCAAGGGCTTCAAGTCCGTCCTGACCGTCGTGACCGACCTGCACGCCGACGCGGACAAGAACAAGCAATTGATGGAGCAAGCCGACACGGTCGCGGAGCAAGTGGCCGACGCCCTGAGCCGGGCCAGCCGGGGCAACCCGCTGGTCGAGTTGAACAAGGTGCTGGCGATGGGGTCGGCCGAGACGATCCGCGAGAACCTCGACCCGGAACACGGCGGCGTCGGCAACCCGGCCCGCCGGCACCGCGGCACGAAGTTCCCCATGCCGCCGAGTCTCTTCGCCCTCATGCGGCACGCCCACCGCGAGAAGGACAAGGACTTGAAGGCTCTCGTTGACCTGACGTTGGAGAAGATGGCCAACGGCGGCATCTACGACCAAATCGGCGGCGGCTTCCACCGCTACTCGACGGAGCGGACGTGGACCGTGCCGCACTTCGAGAAGATGCTGTACGACAACGCCCAACTCGTGGAACTGTACGCCGAAGCGTACCGCCTCGACCCGAAGCCGCTCTACCAGCGCGTCGTCAAGCAGACGGTCGCCTTCCTCGAACGCGAAATGACCTCCCCCGAGGGGGGCTTCTACTCGGCGCTGGACGCGGACAGCAACGGCGTCGAAGGGGAGTTTTACGTCTGGACGCCCGAGGAGATCGAGAAGGCCGTGGGGGACAAGGCCGACGCCTTGTTCCTGCGGGCGGTCTACTCCGTCACCGGCAATCCGTCCTTCGAGGAGAAGAGTTTCGTCCTTCGAGTCACCCGGCCCTTGGAGGACATCGCCAAGGAACAGAAGATGACCGTGGCCGAGTTGGAAACAAAACTCGCCGCCCTGACGCCGAAGCTGATGGCCGCCCGCGAGAAGCGGCCCCGGCCGTTCCTGGACACCAAAATCCTGACCGCGTGGAACGGCCAGATGATCTCCGGGCTGGCGACGGCCGGGCAAGTGTTTAAGGAGCCGAAGTACACGCAACTGGCCGCCAAGGCCGCGACGTTCCTGCTCAAGACGGCGCGCACCAAGGAGGGCCGGCTGCTGCGGACGACCAGCAAAAAGGCCGACGGCACGACCGAATCCAAGCTGAACGCCTACCTCGAAGATTACGCCTTCCTGATCCACGGCCTGCTGCGACTCCACGACGCGACCGGCGACGAAGCGTGGCTGAAGGAAGCCCGCGGTTTAACGGACGCGACCATCCAGTGGTACGGCGAAAAAGAGTCCGGTGGGTACTTCTACACCTCGACCGATCATGAAAAGCTGTTCGCCCGGCCCAAGGACTACCACGACGGCGTGCAGCCGTCCGGCAACTCCGTGATGGCCGCGAACCTGTTGGACTTGGCCAAGAAGACCGGCGAGGCGAAGTACCGATCCGAAGCCGAGCGGACGATCAAACAGTTCGCGGGCATCCTCAAGGGCAATCCCGGCGGCGTCCCGTCGTTGGCCGAGGCGTTGCACCTGTTCCTCGGCGAGAAAGTGGCCGCCGAGCCGGCGTTGGACCCGAAGCCCAAGACGCCCGCCGTCAAATCGTCGGCCGAGATGGCAGAGGCCAAGCTGTTCCCGATCGTCGGCAAGCCGGGCGAGTACGTCGTGCAGTTGAACGTCGCCAAGGGCTGGCACATTTACGCGAACCCCGTCGAGAACGACACGCTGGGCATGTCCCAAACGGTGATTGAAGCGTGGCAGGGCGGCAAGAAAATTGCCGCCGCGGCCGGCTACCCTCCGGGCACGGTGGTCAAGGACAAGACCGGCGACTACCGCGTGTACACGGGCGAGGTGACACTCAGCCTCAAACTGAAAGCCCCGCCGGCGGGCGAGGGCGTCGAAGTCCGCGTGAAAGTGGCCGCGTGCAGCGACGGCGAGGACGCCCGGTGCTTGCCCCCCGCGACCATCACGTTGCCGGTGAAGTAAGCGCGTGCAGGAATAACAAACCCTGTGGAACCCAGTGTACTCCGCACTCTCCGAGTGCGGATCGGCGTCTACCCTATGACGGCTGTTCACCGTGGGCGGGAGGCCCGTCCGCACTCGGAGAGTGCGGAGTACACTGGTCCCCAACGGGGCTTCATTCTTGCCGAACGCTCCAAAGCGGGCCGGTCCCATGCCCTCTCGTGACGCCGACTCACCGGACACGCAAGCCCTCGCGGCCGGGATGCGCAAGGTCGCCTTGGCCCCGACGGCCGAGGCGCGGGCCGGGGCCTTCCGCGACTTGGCCGCCCGGCTCAACGAAACGGGCCAAGGGGAGGCGTTCCTCAGCCGCGTGCTGGCCCGGTCGGACGCCAACGCCCGCCGCTTCGCCTTGGAAGTGGCGGCCCGGCTCAAGCCGCTGCCCTCGTTGCTGGCGCCGAGCCTCGTCAGCCTGTTGGGCAAGTCGAAGTACCCGAGCCGCCTTCGGGTCGCCGTGGCCGCGAACGTCATCAATCACGTCCCCGCGGACTCCCCGCTGATCCCGCAAATCATCGCCGGTCTGGAGCGCAAGGCGCCGTCCACGCGGGCGGCCGACCGCCTCAGTCAGCTGATGGAATTGATCCCCCCGTTGGAAGCCGTCCGGCGCCGGCGCCAGGAACTGCTGGAACAGTCCCTCTCGACGTGCCCGCGCTGCGGCGTCCGGCTCCCGCTCGCGGAGTTCGTCCGCCACCTGTGGGAGTCGCACCGGCTCCGCTTCGAGGGGGGCCGGGTGCAGGAGCCGTGGCAGGTCGTCGAGAATTGGGTGAACGAGTTCCACCGGCGCCCGCGCGGCGAACTGCTGGACCGGGCCTGCGAACTCGCCACCAGCCTCGACCCGGCCGGCGGCGTCGGGCGGGTGAACGCCCTCTTGGCGGCCGGGGAATCGTCCATCGACCAGCACCAGACGCTGCGCACGCTGGCGGCCGAGCAGCAGGCGAGCGTGTGCCCGCACTGCTTCGCCGTCGTGCCGTTCCCGACGCCCGCGGAGCCGACGCAAATCATGGTGGCCGGCGGGCTGCTGCTGGGCGGGGAGTTCCGCATGGAGGTGCGGGACCGCTTCCTGTTCAACTGGCTGGACGCGGCCGTCGGCGACTCCCGGCTGTACGGCGGGCCGGAGCCGGGGCACGCGCTCACGCGGCGCGGGGTCGTGTGCCTGTTCATCCTGCCGCTCGTCCTCGTCGCCGGGGTGGCCGCCGTCATGCCGCCGCTGGCGGGCGTGGCGCCGCAGTTTTTAGTGGGCGGCCTGCTCCTCTTGGCGGCCCTGTCCTACATGGGCATTCGCCTGCACTGGGGCCACGAGGAGCCGCCCGCGGACCGCGTGATCGACCACGCTTGGAACTTCGTGATCCCGCGGATGCTGCGGACGCACAACCTGCCGGCCGCCGACCAGATGCTGTTCGCCGGCCTGGCCGACGCGACGGTCAACCACGGGGACGCGGAGTACCGGGAGAAGACCCTCGGCCAAGCCATCGCCCAAACCGGCGACCTCGGCTGGGCCGACGCCCTGTCGGCCTCACTGATGGCCCTGAAACTGGAAGACCGGGACGAGGGCGCGGACGACGTGCCCATGCTCGCCGGGCAGTTCGCCGACGTGTGCGCCGGCAAGGCGACGTGGGGGGCGGCCAACCGCCTGTTCCTCCGCATGCGGGGCGACTTGGCCAACCGCACGCGCCGGGCCAAGCTGCGGATTCTGCTGCTGCGGGCCGCTTTCCAAGCGGGCCTGGAGGCCGGCGACCTGCGCCGCCTCGGCCGGCTCGCCCCGGAGGTCGGCGTGTGCTACGCCAGCGAGGACCGGGCCGGCTTGGCCCGCCTGCGGCTGTTGTGGCTGTACCGGGCCAACCGCCTGTGGCAGACGGTCGGGGCGGCCGCGAGCGTGTTCGACCTCGCCCAATACGCGCAGTCGTACTTGGAACAACGGCCCGACTTGCTGCTCCTCCAACCGGCTCCGAACGCGGACGAGGCCCCGATCCTCATTTGCGAGGAGGGCGTCGTCTACCGGGAGAGCGTCCTCGCGTCCGCGGACGCCCGCGTGGCCGTCCGGGCCAAGACCGGCGGCGGCTTCGACTTGCTGTTGAACACCCAGCGCTACCCGTTCAAAAAGAACCCGGCGATCCTGGTCCAGAGGCTGACGGCGTGGCGGGCGTTCTTGTTTGAAGAGTTTTTGCCGCGGGCCGACATCTTGCAGCGCCGCACCTCCGACCTCGGGGACCGGTTGTTGAACCGGCACCGGCGGGAGTGCGGGGCGTGCGGGCGGGACTTTTACGGCCTGCCGGGGGAAATGGGCCTCAGCGACATGCCCGAAGACGAGGACGACGAATGAGCGGGCACATCATCCTGATCGGCTACCGGGGCAGCGGCAAGACGACCGTGGGCCGGCGCCTGGCCGCCCGCCTCGGGCGGGCGTTCGTGGACGCGGACGAACACCTCGAAGCGGCCGCGGGGAAGTCCATCCGCGAAATCTTCGCCGCCGAGGGAGAGCCGGGCTTCCGGGACCGCGAAGAGGCGACGATCACGGAACTGACCACCCTCCCCGACGCGGTGCTGGCCACCGGCGGCGGGGCAGTTCTGCGGGAGGCGAACCGCGACCGCCTGCGGGCCGCGGGCTTCGTCGTCTGGTTGACGGCGGACCCCCATACGCTGTGGGAGCGCCTGCAAACCGACGCGGCGACCCGCGAGCGCCGGCCCGACCTCGCGGGGGGCGGTCTGGACGAGGTGACGCGGCTGCTGGCCGTGCGGACCCCCCTGTATCGGGGCTTGGCCGATCTGGAAATCCCCGCGGGCGAAATGTCGCCGGACGTTGCCGCGGATCGTATCTTGGCCGAATGGGCCGCCCGGCAAGCGGCCCGCCTCCCCCCATCCCCGGCGTGACTTTTCCGCATGGACTTCCCCATCAATATCGCTGAGACGGTCTGGATCCTGTTGGCGTTCCTATTCGGCACGGCCTGGGGGAGTTTCATCAACGTCGTGGCCGGCCGCCTGCCGCTCGAAAAGAGCGTGCTGTGGCCGAATTCCCACTGCCTGACCTGCCTGCGGCCGCTGAACTTCGCGGACAACCTGCCGGTGATCGGCTGGCTGCGGCGCCGCGGTCGGTGTCGCTTTTGCGGCACGGCGTTCTCCTCCCGCTACATGTGGGTGGAACTCCTCTCCGGCGTCATCTTCGCCGTGCTGTTCTACCTCGAAGTCATGCGCAACTGGCAGCAAGTCCCCTTCTTCGCGGACGCCCAGCATCGGTTTTTCGTGGCCGAGATGCCGTGGCAAGCCGTGATCTTCTTCTTGCACCATGCGATCCTCGCCAGCTTCCTTTTGGCCGCCTCGCTGTGCGACTTTGACCACCGCAGCATTCCGCTGTCCCTCACCACGTTGGGGACGGTCATCGGCCTCGTGAGTTCCGTTTTCTTGCCGTGGCCGTGGCCGAGCGTCGCCGGGGCCGTGCGGAGTTTGTCGGCGGACCTTTCGTGGTCGTTTAACGTGCGCCCGGGCGAAGTCCCCGCCGGCCTGTACGTCTGGCCGGTGTGGGGGCCGTTGCCGGCGTGGCTGCCGGCCGGGTCGCCGCAGTTGGGCCTCGTCACCGGGCTGACCGGGGCGTTCGCCGGCATGTTCATGGTGCGGGCCGTGAAGTTTCTCTTCGAGAAGGGCCTGCGCAAGGAAGCCCTGGGCCTCGGGGACGCCGACCTGATGATGATGGCCGGGGCGTTCGTCGGCTGGCAGGTCGTCGTGGTCGGCTTCTTCGTGGGGTCGATCCTGTCCCTGCCGCTCGGAATTCTCATCGCCCTCCGCAAGGGGGAGCGAACCTTGCCGTTCGGGCCGGGTCTTGCCCTCGGGGTGATGGTCACCCTGCTCGGCTGGCCGTGGTTGCGGCTCGTGCTCCAGCCGATTCTGTTCGACGAGTTGCTTGTCCTGTTCATGGCCGTGTTTATGGGCGGCGGGCTGTTCCTGGCGAGCATGGTGTTGCGCCTCCTGGGCCGCGGGAACTGACACATGGCCGGCATCGTGATCGTCGATTACGGGATGGCGAACCTGCGGAGCGTGCAGAAGGCGTTCGAGCGCGTCGGCCACGCCGCCGAGATCACCGCGGACCCCGCCGTCATCCGCAAATGTGACCGCCTAGTCCTGCCGGGCGTTGGCGCCTTCCAAGACGCCATCGCCTGCTTGAACGACGCCCACCTCGCCGACCCGATCAAGGACCACATCGCCGGCGGCCGGCCGTTCCTCGGCATCTGCCTCGGCCTGCAACTGCTGTTCACCAAGAGTCACGAAGAAGGCTTGCACACCGGCCTCGACGTATTACCGGGCGACGTGGTGCGGTTTGAAAATGTCCCCGGCCTCAAGGTTCCCCACATGGGCTGGAACCAGTTGACGTTCCGCGGCGAGTGCCCGCTGTTCCGCGGGCTGGAGCCGCAATCGGCCGTCTACTTCGTCCATTCCTATTACGCGGCCCCGGCGGACGACGCGATCACGGCGGCGACGGCCGATTACCCGACGCCCTTCACGGCGGCCGTGTGGCGCGACAATCTGTACGCCACGCAGTTCCACCCAGAAAAGAGCCAGACAGTCGGGCTGGCCATGCTGAAGAATTTCGCGGAAGTGTGTTGAGAAAGGGAGAGAAGACTCACCACAAAGGCACGAAGATCACACCAAGTCTCACAAAGGAAATCACTCAAAATCTTCTCTGTGGAACTTCGTGTAATCTTCGTGCCTTTGTGGTGAATCTTCTCTTGCTTCTGAAGCCGGAGCCACGCATATGCTGATTCTGCCCGCCATCGACCTCCGCGGGGGGAAGTGCGTCCGCCTCAAGCAGGGGGACTACGCCCAGGAGACCGTCTTCGGGGACGACCCGGTGGCGGTCGCCCGCCGGTGGGTGTCCGAGGGGGCGAAGACGCTGCACCTCGTCGATCTCGACGGGGCGAAGGCCGGGCGTCCGGTCAACGGAGATGTGATCGAGAAGATCGCCCGCGCGGCCGGCGTGCCGTGCCAACTCGGCGGCGGGCTGCGGACGGAGGCGGACATCCAAGCCGCGTTCTCGTGGGGCGTCGCCCGCGTGATCTTGGGCACGCGGGCGCTGCAAGACCCGGCGTGGGTCCGGCAGATGGCCCAGACGTACCCGAACCGCATCGTGCTGGGCCTCGACGCCCGCGACGGCAAGGTGGCGACGCACGGGTGGTTGGAAACGTCCGACACGACCGTCTTGGAAATGGCCCGCGACTTCGCCCACTGGCCGCTGTACGCGATCGTCTACACCGACATCGCCAAGGACGGCATGATGGCCGGCCCGAACACCGCCGCGCTGGCCGAACTGGCGGCGGCCATCCCGGTCCCGGTGATCGCGTCCGGCGGCGTGACGACCATCGAGAACGTCCGCGAACTCTTGGACAAGAACCTGTTCGGCTGCATCATCGGCCGGGCCTTGTACGAGGGGACCATCGACTTGGCCGCCGCGATCCAACTGGCCGAACCGCCCGCCGCCTGACCCCCGTTTCCCGTTCGCCCTTCGGAGTCTTCCCCATGATCCGTCGTCTGGCCCTCTTGGGCGTTTTCGTGTTCGGCGCCGTCGCCGCGGCGGCCGACGCCCCGGCGTTCAAAGACGGCAACTGGTGGCTCGGGTACGGCCGCGGGCCGATTAACCACCAGCCGCTGATGATCGTCAAAGCCGAGACCAAGGACGGCAAGACCACCGCCGAGAAGGTGGCCGTCCCCGCGAAAAGTTCATTCGAACTCGACTCCTTCAAACTCGACGGCAAGCAGGTCACGGTCGCCATCAAAATCGGCAAGCGGACACTCACGTTCACCGGCGCTCTGCAAGCCGACGGCAAGTCTTTTCGGGGGCAGTTCGGCGACGACAAGTTCACTGATCGCGGCGTCCTGACCGCGACGGAGGCCGAGAAGATCGACAACGACTTCTTCGCCGCCATCTCGAAGGCGCCGGAAACGTACACGAAGGCCGTCAAGATCGTCAGCGCCCCGAACGCCTTCCGGTTCAAGGCCCGGCAGACGAAGGACATCGACGAGAAGGCCGAGTTGATGAAGAAGGCGGCCGAGGCCCAGGAACAGGCCGACGCCGACAGCCCGGCCGCGTGGCGGGCCGTGATCGCCGCGGAGAAGGACAGCCCGTACGCCGTGTTCGCCGCCCAGCAACTGATCCAAGCCGCCCCCCGCATCAAGGCCGACGCGAAGGAAATGGCCGCGTGGGTCGCGCTGCGGATGGCCGACGCGGCGTCGTACGGGCCGAAAATCACCGACAACGTCGTCCTGACCACCGCCGACACGCTCGGCGGGGAGAAGGCCTATGCGGAGATCGCCGCGAGCGTCTTGGAAAAGACGTTGAGCCAACTGACGGACAAAGACCCGCTGGCCCGCCAGTCGCAAGTGTTGAAGACCGCCCTGAAAATCCAAGAAACAGGCGGGAAGACCGAGTTGGCGAAAGCGACCGCCAAGCGGTACGAAGCCGTCGAGGCCGCGATGGACAAGGAATACCTGTCCACCATGCCCCCCTTCAAGGTCACGAAAGCCGAGGCCCGCAAGCCGGACCAAACCCGTGCCGCGGTGCTGGAACTGTTCACCGGCGCGCAATGCCCGCCGTGCGTCGCCGCCGACTTGGCTTTCGACGGGTTGGCCAAGGCCTACGACCACAAGGACGTGATCCTGCTGCAATACCACATGCACATCCCCGGCCCGGACCCGCTGACGAACTCGGACACCGTCGCCCGCTTCAACTACTACGGCGACCTCTTCCCGAAGGAGGTCCGCGGCACGCCGACGGCCCTGCTCAACGGCAAGATTCAATCGGGCGCCGGCGGCGGCTTGGAAAACGCCGCCGAGACGTTCGGCGACTTCCAGAAGGCCGCGGGGACGGCGCTAAAAGACAAGGCCGACATCGACCTCACCGGCAAGGTCGGCCGCGTCGGCGACAAGCTGATGATTGACGTGTCCGTATCGGGCGTGAAGGAGCCGAAAGGCCTGAAACTCCGCGTCGTCCTGACCGAGGACACGATCCACTACGTCGGCGGCAACACGCTGCGGTATCACCATCATGTCGTCCGCCACTTTGCCGGCGGCGTGGCCGGCACGGACCTCAAGGACGCCAAGACCGCCAAGGCCCTCACCGTGGACCTTGCCCAGGTGCAGAGCGAACTGACGAAGTACCAGGAGAACTACGCCAAGGTCGAGAAGATCACCTACCCCAACCCGGCCCCGAAGCTGGACGGCTCCCAACTCAAGGTCGTGGCCTTCATCCAAGACGACGCCACGGGCGAGGTGTTGCAGGCGGTCCAGTTCGACGTGCCGGCGAAGTGAAAAAGGCTTGGGGCGCCATTGCCCACAAGTCTTTTATCCCGCCGTCCGGCGGTCTTGTTGGAGTCCCGCTTTTAA
>JAYUGD010000031.1:0-2639 GCA_043767785.1 Zavarzinella sp.
CACTACAGCTTGCTCGACGGGGCGAACCGCATCCCGGAACTCGTCCAGCAGACCAAGAAACTCGGGATGACCGCGGCGGCCATCACGGACCACGGCAACCTGTTCGGGGCCATCGAGTTCTACCGCGAGTGCAAGGACGCGGGCATCAACCCGGTCATCGGCTACGAAGCCTACATGGCCCCCGGCAGTCGGCACGACAAGAAGGCCCTCCGGCAGGGGGACGCCTACTCCCACCTTACGCTGCTGGCCAAGAACACGGCCGGGTTTAAGAACCTCATCAAGCTCTCGTCCATCGCTTGGCTGGAAGGCTTCTACTACCACCCCCGCATCGACCGTGAATTGCTGGAAGCCCACAGCGAAGGCTTGATCGTCCTCAGCGGGTGCCTCGCCGGGGAGTTCAACGACCTGATTCTGCGCAACGAGACCAAGAAGGCCAAGGAACTGGCCCAGTGGTTCGAGAAGGTCTTCAAGAAAGACTTCTACATCGAGATCCAGAACAACGGGCTGGACTTGCAGGACCAATGCACCGGCGAGGCCGTCCGCATTTCCCAGAAGGCCGGGATCTCGCTGGTGGCGACGGCCGACGCCCACTACCTCATGCAGCAAGACGGCGACGCCCACGACGTGCTGTTCTGCATCAACACCGGCAAGAAGCGCGAGCCGGGCAAGCGCAACTACCCGGAAGGCAAAGTCAAAAGCCCGTACTACGTCCGCACGCCGGAGGACATGTACACCGCGTTCCCCAAGTTCGCCGACGCCGTCTCGCGCAGCCAGGAGATCGCGGACGGCGTGGACATCCGACTCGACTTCAAAACACGGCACTTCCCCGTGTTCACCCCGCCCAAGGGCAAGACGCCGGAACAGCACTTGAAGGAGTTGTGTGAAAAGGGAATGCACGAGCGGTACGGCGACAAGATGCGCCCGGAAGTGCAGGCCCGGCTCGATCACGAGTTGGGCATCATCAACAAGATGGGCTTCGCCGGGTACTTCCTGATCGTGTGGGACTTCGTGCGTTTCGCCCGCGAGCAAGGCATCCCGTGCAGCGCCCGCGGGTCGGGGTGCGGGGCCGTCGTCGCCTACGCCCTGTACATGAGCCACGTCGATCCGCTGGAGTACGACTTGCTGTTCGAGCGGTTCCTCGACCCGAACCGCGGCGAGGCGCCCGACATCGACATCGACTTCTGCCAGGACCGGCGGGAGCTGGTGATCGACTACGTGAAGCAAAAGTACGGCGCCGCGAGCGTCGCCCAGATTTGCACGTTCGGCACGCTGGCCGCCAAGGCCGCCATTAAGGACGTGGGCCGGGTGCTGGACATTTCGCTCGACCGCGTCAACTACATGACCAAGTGGGTGTCCCCCAAGCCGGGCACCTCGATTGAAAACACCATCGCCGCCTCGCCGGAGTTCCGCAAGGAGTACGAGAACGACCCGCTCGTCCGCGAGTGGATCGACATCGCGATGAAGTTGGAGGGCACCAACCGCAACGCCGGGACGCACGCGGCCGGCGTGGTGATCGCCAACGGGCCGATCACGGACTATGTGCCCGTGCAGATCATCAAGCGGAAGGACGAC
This sequence comes from Zavarzinella sp., assembly GCA_043767785.1. Taxonomy (GTDB): domain Bacteria; phylum Planctomycetota; class Planctomycetia; order Gemmatales; family Gemmataceae; genus Zavarzinella. The sequence continues at coordinate 1,573 of JAYUGD010000031.1, forward strand.
AGCGGCGAGACGCGCCAGGCCCTCACCACGCAGTGGGTGATGGGGGACATCGAGAAAATCGGCCTGCTCAAGATGGACTTCCTCGGCCTGCGCACCCTCACGCTGGTGGACAATGCGCTGAAACTGATCCAGCGGACGCGCGGCGTCATCATCGACCTCGAACGCATCCCGATGGACTGCCCCGAGACGTACAAGCTCCTGCAAAGGGGGGAAGCCAAGGGGGTCTTCCAGTTTGAAGGCGAGGGCATCCGCGAACTGCTCAAGCGCCTCAAGCCGGACAACATCCGCGACATCATCGCCTGCACCGCCCTCTACCGCCCCGGCCCGCTCGAAGGGGGCATGGTGGACGAGTACATCGACTGCAAGCACGGCCGCAAGAAGCCGAACTACCCGCACGCCATCGTGGAGGAGTTGCTGTCCGAAACCTACGGCGTGATGGTGTACCAAGAACAGGTGATGCGCATCCTGAACCGCATGGGCGGCTTGGAACTCTCCAGCGCGTACGCCTGCATCAAGGCCATCAGCAAGAAGAAAGAAGACATCATCAACGCCCGCCGGGTGGACTTCATCACGGGGGCGCAGGCCCAGGGGATGGCCAAGGAGAAGGCCGAAGAAATCTTCGATATGATCGTGAAGTTCGGGGGGTACGGGTTCAACAAGTGCGTCGTGGCCAAGACGCGAATAACGCATGCCGAAACCGGCGAGCGGACCACGGTGGGGGACTTGTTCCGTCACCGTCGCCCTTTCGTCGTCCACGCGCTGGGTGATGATGGGAAGCTGCGGCCCCGCCGTGTGGCCGACGTGATGTGGAACGGGCGCAAGCCGGTGTATCAATTGCGCACGACGCTGGGCCACGCGATCACGGCCACGGGCAATCACCCGTTCCGCACGTTGGACGCATGGACGAATCTGGAAGACTTGCGAGTTGGAGATCGAATTGCGGCGTTGAAGTCCGTTGTGGATGCGTGCGGCCCAGAGACCCCCCCCGCCCCCCCTTGCCAAGGGGGGGAGAAGACAGGGCCGGCCGCCGGAGTCGGCGCGAGCCATATGTGGGGACCGGATTTCCT
>JAYUGD010000032.1:0-2639 GCA_043767785.1 Zavarzinella sp.
AACGCCTCGTCTTTGGCGGCTTGTTCCAGCCCGCCGCCGAAGTCGTCTTCCTCCTCAGCTTGCGGGGCCGGCGTATGCTTCGGGGCCGGTGCGTGCCGCGCCGGGCGGGAAGCCGCGGCCGGGGGAGGCGGCGGCGTGGGCGAGGCGGCTGGGGCGGCCCCGTCCACGCCGAGTTCGTCGGCCAAGTTGTCCCAACTGGAGTCTGTGTCGTCGTTGTCCGTCGGCATGGTGTCTTTTTTCTCGTGAACGATTAGCGTGCATTATACGGATCGGCCGCCGTTCGCCGGGAGCCATTCCCGAGATTCACGAATCCGGCGGCCGCGACCGTCATCCAACAGACCGGCGGTCTGTCTATAGGCGTTTGACCAAGACCTGCGACCGCCGGCCGCTGCGGTCGTACACCGCCCGGCGGGTCGGGGGGAGGTCGTCGGGGGCGCCGAGCTGAAAGCCCCCTTTTTGGATGAAGTAGTTGATGGCTTGCGTGGAGAGGCAGAACATGACCTCGTTCCCGAGCGACCGGGCCAGTTCCTCCGCGTACCCGATGATGCGGGCGCCGATGCCGCGGTTCTCGTTGCGGTTGTCCACGTAGACGCACGCGAGTTCGGCCTTCTTCTCGGCGGGGAATTGGTGCAAGGCCCCGCAGGCGACGGGGTTTTTGTCCACCTCGAACACGAAGAAGTCGTCGATCTGCCGTTCGACCTCGGCCCGCGTCCGCTTGAGCAACTCGTCGGCCTCGACGCCTTGCTGGATGAGTGTGTAAATCGCCCGGAGGTCTTTCTTCTGAGCTTTGCGGAATGATTGGTATTCGTTGGCGTGAACCAGAGTTCCCACGCCGTCGTTGGAAAACACCTCGGCGAGCAACCCTTCCGGGGTGGTGCCGTCGATGATGTGGACGCGGGGGACGCCCAGCTTGGACGCCTTGGCGGCGCTGTCCAGCTTGGAGACCGCCTCGGCCGGTTGCAGGTCGGCCCGGTTCTTCTTGAGGATCGCGACCGTCTCGTCGGTCGTGAGTGTCCGGAGCGTGCGGCCGTTGAGCTTCGGCGGCTTGTGGGCTGACAGATAAACGAGCTTGACCGCTTGGATCGCTTTCGCCACCTCGACGGCGACCGCGTCCGAATTGAGCCGGAAGGTGCGGCCCTCGCCGTCAAAGCCCAAGGGGGCGATGACGGGGATGATGTCGCCGTCCAAGAGGGTTTTCAGGACGGCCGTGTCGATCCGCTCGACGCGGCCCGTCCATTGGTGATCGACGCCGCCGAGAATCCCGGCGGGGTGGGCGACGATCAAATTCGTGGCGGCGGCCCGCAGGTCGTTGTCCGCGAGGCCTTGCAGAACTTGGTGCGTCAGCCCGTTGGCGGCTTGCAAGCTCACGCGCAGGGTGGCGGCGTCCGTGACGCCGTTGCCGTCGCTGTTGGTGAGGCGCAGGCCCTCGCGGGCGGCGGCCTGCCGGATTTGCAGGCCGGCCCCGTGGACGATGATGACGCCGATGCGGAGGCTGCGGAGCAGCTTGATGTCGAGCAGCAGGTTAGTGAAGTTGTCGTCCGAGACGATGGCGCCGTCCACCGCGATCACGAACACGCGGTCGCGGAACTGGGGGATGTACCGCAGAATTTCCCGCAGGTCGGTCAGTCGCAGCATGGGCCGAAGTTCCGGGCCGGCGAGGCGGGAGGAGACTCGGCTTCCTCCCCGCCGCCGGTGATTCCCCTATTGTTGACTACGGCGAACCGTAGGCAAGACGAAACGCACGGAGTATCTCATGGCGAACGCGGAAAATGTCGTAATCATCGGCAGTGGGCCGGCCGGGTGGTCGGCGGCGATTTATGCCGCCCGGGCGAACCTCAACCCGTTGGTGATCGAAGGCGACCCCACCAGTGAAAAGAACCGGCAACAGGGGACGGGGCCGCTGGGCCAATTAAACCTCACGACGGAAGTGGAAAACTTCGCCAGTTGGCCGACCGGGGACACGCGGGCGTACCTCAAGAGCGCCCTCCCCGAAGACGCCCAGCCGTACTGGGTCACGGCCAACAAGCCGCAGCCGGCCCACGGCATCACCGGGCCGGAGTTGATGGAGTTGATGCGGCAGCAGGCCAAGAACTTCGGCACGCGGGTCGTCTCCAAGGACGTGGTCAAGATCGACTTGTCCGTGCGCCCCTTCTCCATGACCACGCACGACGGGGAAAAGGTTCAGGCCCTCACCGTGATTATCGCCACCGGGGCGCGGGCCAACTACCTCGGCCTGCCGAGCGAAGACAACTTCAAGAACCGCGGCGTGTCGGCCTGTGCCGTGTGCGACGGGGCGCTGCCGCGGTTCCGCAACAACCCGCTCGTCGTCGTCGGCGGCGGGGATTCGGCCGTGGAAGAGGCGAGCTACTTGGCCAAGTTCAGCAGCAACGTGTTGCTCTTGGTCCGCAAGGAAACGCTTCGAGCCAGCAAGATCATGCAGCAGCGGGCCATCGAGAACAAGAAGATCGACATCCGCTGGAACACGGAACTGCACGAAGTCGTGGGCAACGACGACAAGGGCGTGACGGCGGCCAAGCTCAAGAACAACAAGACCGGGGCGATCACGGAAGAAGCCGTCACCGGGGTCTTCCTCGCCATCGGGCACACGCCGAACACGAGCTTCTTGGACGGCCAACTGA
>JAYUGD010000033.1:0-2637 GCA_043767785.1 Zavarzinella sp.
GCGACGATGCTCACGCCCGGCCCCGATCTTCCTTTCTGGGGACACTTCTTCGGAACGCCTCAGCCTTTGATCCCCAGCAAACGGTCGAGGGAGTCGGCCGTCTGGTAGATCAAGGCTTCAGGGTGGTGAAGGTATGGGTGGAAGTACTCGAACGTGAGGTAGCCCTTGTAGCCTGTCTCGTCGAAGGCCGACATCACCGCGGGCCAGTTGGTCGTGCCGTCCAGCAGCGGGCGGAAGGTTTCGAGCGAGTAATCGGTCCCCTTCTTGGTGAACTCCTTCAGGTGGACGTTCTGGATGCGCTTGCCGAGTTGCTTGATCCAGTGTTCCGGGAATTGGAACATCATGATGTTGCCCGTGTCGAAGTGGACCTTCACGAACTCGCTCTTGAAGCTGTCCACGAAGTCGGCCATCTCCCCCGGCGTCATCAGGTAGCCGTTGAAGAAGATGTTTTCGATGTTCAGCTTCACCTTGAGCTTTTCCGCGCCCGGCAGCAGCTTGCCGATCACCTCGCGGGCGCGCCGGTCGCACACGTCGTTCGGCACCGGCTCGTAATCCGTGCGCCACGGGATGTGGACGGCCCCCGGCACCACTAACAAGTTCTCGACGCCCAAGTCGTGGGCCGCCTCGGTCATCTTCTTGGCCAACTCGAAGCCGCGGGCGCGCTTGCCGGCGTCGTTGTGCGTCAGAGAGTAAGGCCAGAACAGGAAGGAGCAGAGGCCGCTGATCTCGATACCGACCTTATCGGCCAGCTTGCGGATCTCGGCGTACTCCTTCGGGCCGCTCTTGGGGGACAGGTCGTTATCGAGGTCGTAGTTGAGTTCAATGCCGTCGAACCCGGCCGCCTTGGCGAGGCGCAGGCACTGTTCCAGAGTCATCTTCTCCGGGTAAGGGAACGCCCACAGGTTGATCGACTTCTTCATGGCGTACCGCTTGGGCTTCGCCTCGGCGGCCGTCAGGCCGTCGGCGGCGAACAGGGCGGCCCCGGCGGCGGCGGACAGCGTGAGTAAGTCCCGGCGGTCGGGCGGGGAGTACGGGCCGGACATGGGTGAGTTCCCGGAATAAGGAGAGAGGGTGGGGTACGGCGACAAGATGATTGTGGTCACGTTGTCGGGCGGTCGCAAGCAAATTCGAGTTTCAAGGCGGAACGTGGCCCTCTTCGGTGTTACGCTCTGTCGTTGACCCTGATTGACGAAGGACCACAGATGAGCCGAGTGACGGACCAATACCGTGAGGCGACCAAGTATCTGGCGGGCGGGGTGTCGTCCTCGACTCGCGTGAACAAGGCGCTCGGGCACGCCCTGTTGTTCGACCGCGGGCAAGGCTGTCGGCTGTGGGATCTCGACGGCAAGGAGTACATCGACCTGTGTTGCAGCCACGGGGCGACGCTGCTCGGGCACGGCGACCCGCGCGTCCGGGCGGCCATCGACGCGGCCCTTGATCGCGGCGCGCCGTGTTCTTACGAGAACGAGCTGCACACCGAGTTCGCCAAGTTGCTGTGCGAAACGGTCCCCTGCCTCGACCGAGTCCGGCTCACCTGTTCCGGCAGTGAGGCGACGATGCACTGCCTGCGGCTGGCGCGGGCCTTCACGGGCAAGCAGAAGATCATCAAGTTCGAGGGGAATTTTCACGGCTACCACGATCAAGTGATGTACGCCATCGGCACGCCCGCCAACCAACTCGGGCCGGAGACCTCGCCGAATCCGTACCCCGGTTCAACCGGCATGACGGCCGGGTTGGAACAGAATTTGGTGATGGTCCCGTACAACCGGCCCGAGATATTTGAAGAGACGTTTCGTCGGCACGCCCACGAGTTGGCGGCCGTCATCTGCGAGCCGATCTATTACAACGCCGGGTGCATCATCCCCACCGCCGAATTCATGGCGCTGGTCCGGCGGCTGACCGCGGAAACGGGCGTGCTGCTGATCTTCGACGAAGTCCTCAGCGCCTTCCGCATGGGGCCGGGCGGCGCCCAAGAATACCTGAACATCACGCCGGACCTTTGCACCTTGGGCAAGTCGGTCGGCGGCGGGCAGCCGTTGAGCGTCTTCGGCGGCCGCAAGGACATCATGGATCGTCTGATGCCGACGGGCGACTGCCAGCACAGCGGCACTTACAACGGGCACGTTGTGGCCGTGGCCGCCGGGTTGGCGGCCGTGCGGGCGTACACGGCGCCCGGCTTTTACCCGCACATCCACGCCGTCGCCGAGCGGCTGTACGGCGGCCTGAACGCCCTGTTCGAGCGCCGCGGCGTGCGGGCGCGCGTGCAGGGCTTGGGCGCACGATTCGGCATCTACTTCGGCGTGGACGGCCCGATCCGCAACTACCGCGACATCGTCGGCCACCAGCGGGAGCAGATGCTCCGCTTCATCCGCGCCGCCATCGGCCGCGGGGTCTACTTCCACGACTACGGCGGCGCCGCCTGCCACCACGGCTTCTGCGCCGCCACGACCACCGCGGATGTGGATGAGGTGTTGCAGCGGTTGGACGGGGCGTTGACAGATTTCGCGTCGGGGGGGTGAATTCGACGGCCGGTTTTCGCCCCAACGGGGCCGAGGATAATAGCCAGGGGCGGCTTCCGCCCCTGGGACCGGATCGTCCGTCAAAATGGTTTTGGCCCCAACGGGGCGCCGGTCGATT
>JAYUGD010000034.1:0-2636 GCA_043767785.1 Zavarzinella sp.
GTCTTGCTCCGCACCCGCCCGGCCGATTACGCGCGCGTCTGCGCGGAAGCCGCGGCCGTTCGCCCGCACGGGGACCGATTTGGGCGTGATTATCTCTTGGAGCGAGCAGCCGTCGATGCCGTCGAAGCCGCGTTGACGGCCGCCGGCCTGGATTTCGAGCCGGCCGACCGGGACGACCTTTTCACCAAGTACGAGGCGGCCCCGCCGGATTGGTTTCAGATCGACCACTGACTCACCCGGCGAGGATTTCCTTCACCATGTCTTCGGGGATGTCGTCGAACGCCTGCACGTTCCCCAAGGCGGTCGGCAGGACGAAGCGAAGTTTGCCGCCGACGTTCTTTTTGTCCCGCCGCATCACGCGGAGTTGCTCCTCCAGCGGCCACCCCTTTTCTGGGGAAAGTGGCAGGCCAAAAGCCGCCAGCAGCGCCGACTGCCTCTCGGCGAGTTCCGGGCCGACAAGGCCGCGCCGCCCGGCCAGGCGGGCGGCGCACATCATCCCGGCCGCGACGGCTTCCCCGTGCAGCCAGTGGCCATATCCGCCGACGGACTCGAAGGCGTGGGCGAACTTGTGCCCGTAATTCAGGGTCATCCGCAGGCCGGTCTCCTCCCGCTCGTCCTTCTCCGCCACGTCCGCCTTAAGCCGGCACGAGCGGGCCACCATGTGAACAATCGCGTCGGGCCGGCGACTCAACACGTCGGCGATGTGCTTCTCCAGCCAGCCGAACAAATCCGGGTCCATGATGACGCCGTACTTCACCACTTCCGCGAGGCCGCTGCGGTACTCGCGGTCCGGCAGCGTGGCGAGCGTGGCCGTGTCGATCCACACGCCGCGGGGTTGGTGGAACGCCCCCACGAGGTTTTTCCCTTGCGGAAGGTTGATGCCGGTCTTGCCCCCCACGGAACTGTCCGCCATCGCGAGCAACGTCGTCGGGACCATCACCAACGGAATCCCGCGGTTGAAACTGGCGGCGGCGAACCCGGCCAAGTCCCCGATCACGCCGCCGCCGACGGCCACGACGGGCGTGTGCCGGTCCGTGGCCAAGTCCGCCATCCAGGACCACAGTGCGGCGAGTTGTTCGACGCTCTTGGAGCCTTCACCGCTCGGTAAGATTTTCACCTCGGCCGCCGCCAGACGGCCGGCTAAATCCCTCGCTTGGGCGGCCGTGTTGGCGTCCCCGATCACCAACGCGCGGCGACTCTTGGGACTGCAGTTCTCGACGAACGCCCGGAACTGGCCGGCCGTGTCCGTGCCGATGTGGATGTCGTAAGACCGCGGCCCGAGATGGACGTTCACCGTTTGCATGAGGCCCCGATTTCTGCAAAATTCCCGTTTCTTTCTTGATATGACCGCCGCTCTTCCGGTGGAATGAGCGGGAGTGGTCTTTCCCGGCGGCCCCCGTGATCCGAAACCTTCTGTCCTACGCCCCCCTCCTCCCGCCGGCCGTCGCCGCGACGGCCGGCATTTGGCTGGATAGACACTTCGCCGTTCCGTTGGCCGTCTCGCTCGGATTCGCCCTTGTCGCCGGCGGCGCACAATTGATAATGCTGCACCGCCAACGCTCTGTCTTGCCTTGGTTCGCGTGGGCCGCGTTCTTGGGTTTGGGTGCGGCGCACCATCACGCCACCGTCATCGACATCCCTGCGGACGACGTGGGACGACTCATGACAGAGGAACCCAGGCTCACGCGCCTGCGCGGCGTGTTGGACGAAGAGCCGATGACGGTGACGCCGAAGGGGGAACAACCGCTGTTGTCTCGGCCGCGAGGCCCGCACACGTCGGTGTTGCTCGCCGTGGACTCGGTGGAGAGGGGAGACGACTGGCTGACCGCCACAGGGTTAATTCGCCTCTCGATCAGCGCGGGACTTCCCGCCGTGCACTTGGGCGACCGCGTCGAAGTGACCGGCTGGCTGGCGCCGATACCGGAGCCGCTCAATCCGGGCGAGCGCAGTCCGGCGGAGTGGGCGGCCGATCAGGGGATTCGCGGGGACTTGCACGTCCGCGGGTCGGCCGAGAGCGTCGTCCGCATCGCGGCGCCGGGCGGGCGGTTCGTCCAACGTGGCTTGCAGAAAATTCGCGGCGTCGCCCAGCGACATTTGCGGGCCGCCGTGCCCAGAGAGGCGCCGTTGGCCCAAGCGTTGATCCTCGGGGACACGCAAGCGCTGAGCCGGGACGAGTGGGACCAGTACGCCCGCACGGGCGTCATTCACGTCTTGGCCATTTCGGGGCAGCATTTGGTGATTTTGGGGGCGGTCGTCTGGTGGGCGTGCCGGTGGCTGGCCGTCCCGCGCCGGCGGGCGGCGGTGCTGGTCGCCGGTCTATTGCTCGGGTACGCCCTGCTCACCGGCGGCCGGCCGGCGGCCATGCGCGCGGCCGTCATGGCCTGCGCCATGTGCGGCGGCTTGCTGCTCCGAAAGCCGGTGGTGCCGGCCAACTTGCTCGCGGGGGCGTGGCTGGCGGTCCTCGTCCTCAACCCGGCCGACCTGTTCAACGCCGGCTTCCAACTCTCGTTTCTGTGCGTGGCCGTGCTGATTTGGGGGACGAGCGTTTGGCTCAAGCCCCGCGAACTCACGCCGTTGGAGGAACTCATTGACGAGTCCCGCCATTGGACCACGCGGGCCGGCCGGCAATTCGGCCG
>JAYUGD010000035.1:0-2633 GCA_043767785.1 Zavarzinella sp.
CGTAGATCGTGTCTTCGCGGAGGAGCGAGTTGAATGACCGGAAGCCGAAAAACAGGACGGCGCCGGCCACGATGATGAGCAGATACCAGAGCAGGCCGCCGCCGCCGGAACCGCCGCCGCGCGGGGCGGGGATCGTCACGTCGTCCGTCTCGTCCATGTCGGCCATGTTGCGGGGGAAGTTCCCGGTCGCCGCGATGTGCTTGGCGATGGCGGCCATCTCTTCCGGGGGGAGTGTTTTCAACTGCTCGTCCGTCCCGCCCTCCCCGCCGCCGCGCATGTACGCGAGGGCGTTGAGGAAGACGGACATCTTCCGGCCGGCCTTTTCCGAGTATACCGTGAACTCCTTGCGCTCCCGGCCCATTTTCATGGCCACATGGCTGTTCTGGTACGTCCCTTCGTTAAAGTTTTGCGTGACCTTCGCCTCGTCAATCTCGCTCAAGTCCGTGACGGCCACGGCCGTCCCCTTCACTTCGTAGAGGTATTGCGAGTCCGCGTAGACAAAGCGCCCGAGCCGCTTGCCGGCCGCGGTCGCGGCCCAGACGCGGAAGGCCGCCAGGATCAGCCAACCGCCGAGCAGAAACCCGGCGGTTTGCAACAGTGCTTCCTTCGTCGGCTCTTCCGTCGGGGGGAATGTCATCAGGGCCGTGACGACGAGGGTGACGAAGCCCAAGACGAGACCGACGACGGGCCAGTAATCCGACCAGCCGTTGTAAATGCCGGGCATCCGCTTCCCCTCGGCGGCGGACACGCGCTTCAGGTACGCGAGCGTGTCGGCGTCGAGATTGTCGGTGGTGAAGTGTTGCGTCATCGCGGGAGATTCCTTACGTCAATCGACCATCTGGTGCGGGATGAACCGGCTGGTGTTCTGCGTGACCATCGTGGCGTCCTCGCGGATGCCGAGGCCGCACGCCACGCCGTTGACGACCCACACGCCGTAGACCGGGTAACGGCCGTCGTGGGCCTTCATCGGGGCAAGGGCCTGGTAGACGTTCGGGCTGTCGCCGTACGTCCCGCCCGTCATCATGTGCGTCTGGCCCCCCATGAACACGGTGATGTTCGCCCCCTCGCGGGCGTGGACGGGCTTGCGGACGTAATTCCCCTGCAATTCGCGGAACGACGCCGGCAACAGGTACGGGCTGTCCGGGTGGCGGTCGTACAGCATGGGGAGAATCGACTTGCAACTCAGAAGAGACTTCCACGCCGGCTCGACCCACTTCGTCGGCGCGGCCAACACCTTCTCGCCGAACTCCTCGCGGAAGATCCACTCCCACGGGTAGAGCTTGAACAGCCGGTGGATCGGCTTGCCGGCCCGGTCCACGAACTGCTTCGTCGCGTCGTTCCAGCCGATGTCTTCCACGTCCAAGTAGTCCGTCTCGAAGCCGGCTTGGATGGCGGTGTCCCGCAGGTACTCGACGGTGATGTAGTCTTCGGGCACGCCGGACTGGGCGGCGAAGTGGACGGGGCCGGGGTCGAAGTCGCGCAGGCTCTGCCACGCCTCAATCAACCGCTCGTGGATGCTATTGAACTGGTCGCCGCGGTCGTCTACGTCCTTGAGCCACTTCCACTGGACGATGGACGCCTCCAAGAGGGCGGTGGGCGTGTCCGCGTTGTACTCCAAGAGTTTCGGCGGGCCGACGCCGTCGTAGGCGAGATCAAAGCGGCCGTAAATCCCCGGCTCCTGATCCTCCCACGAGCGGATGACATAATCCTCGAACTCCTTGGGGATCATGAAGAGGCCGAACAGCCGCTGCTCGATGACTTCCTGCACCAGGTTCAGGCACATTTCGTGCAGCGTGTTGGCCGCCAGTTCGAGTTGATCGACCTCGAACGAGGAGAGCTGGTAGGAGGCGGTCTCGTCCCAGTACGGCTCCCCGCGCAACGTGTGGAAGTGCAGGCCGACATCCTCGACCCGCTTTTGCCAGCCGGGCCGGGGGTCCATGACAAGGCGGTGCATAAGGCGTCATCAATCAGAGAAGAAGGAAGAAAGATATTTCTCGCAAAGCCCGCAAAGAGGCAAAGCTCGCAAAGTTAAAAAATGGATCAAACAGTCCGGTGGCTTTCGCCCCTTGCTTCGGCCCTTTGCGTGCTTTGCCTCTTTGCGAACTTTGCGAGAAAGTTTTCGATTACAAAGAGATCAACTGCCGGCCGAGCCGCGGCCGATGGAGCCGAAGCCGCCGCGGGAGACGTTGCTGCCCATGGCGACCGGCCGGCCGACGCCGGTCCCGGAGCGGGAAGCGCCGAACGCCCCCGTGTGAATCCAGATAAAGCCGGGGTGATACCCGGTGCGCGTGGTGTGGTGGTTGCCGGCCACCTGTTGGGCGACCTGCTCTTGTTGCTTGGCCTCGATGTCCTCCTCGGGGTAGAGGAAGTACCCGGCCGTCAGAATGCCGGACCCCACGAGGACGAGGGAGAGTTCACGAGTCATCCGGGCCATGGGTATGCTCTGGTCCAAAGAGGGTGGGTAAGGGAAAGACTACCACAATGCGGCCGGGTTCGCCATCGGAAATGGCAAATCTCGCGGTTATGGGGTCGAAGCGGGTGTATCCGCCGATTCTGGTGGCATGGTTCAAACGGCGTTCCAGTAGGTGTCCCATTGGCTGGAGTTCCGCACGTTGACCAGACTGGCCATTTTG
>JAYUGD010000036.1:0-7415 GCA_043767785.1 Zavarzinella sp.
AGTAGCTGACGCCGTCGGCGCCGGCCTTCCACAGTTCCTTGCCGGTCGCCGGGTCGAACGCCACCACGCCGGCCTTCTTCGCCCCCACGTTGACGAGCAGTTTCCCCGCGATGACCATCGGCGAGGTGGCGACGCCGAAGTACCCTTTCGTGACCTCGTAATCCTCGTTGATGTTCCGCGTCCAGACTTGCTCGCCGGCGGAGAAGTCCCACGCGCTCAGTTGGCCGTTGGCCCCGAGCGTCGTCACCCGGCCCCCCTCGATCAACGGCGTGGACCGGGGGCCGTCGTCGAAGTCGAAGTCGTCCCGGTACTTGCTGCGGTAGGTTTGTTTCCAGACGGGCTTGCCCGTGGCCGCCTCCAGGCACTCGACGACTTCGTCGGCCTCCACGCGGTGGAACAGGATCAACTTCCCGTCCCGGACCACCGGCCCGGCCCACCCGGAGCCGACCGCCATCTTCCACACAACCGTCGGCCCGCCGGCCGGGAATTCCCGGAGCAGGCCCGTCTCCGCGGAATGGCTGTCCCGCGCCGGCCCCAAGTGCTGCGGCCAGTCGGCGCCGGCGAGCAGGGGGAGCAAAAGGAACGGGATGAACCGGGACATGTTGACGGCCTCCGTGCGAAATCTGTTGAAGAGAAGATTAACCACAAAGGCACAAAGGTCACACGAAGATTCACGAAGAAATCCGAAAACACTTTCCCCATCTTCTCTGTGAATCTTTGTGTGACCTTCGTGCCTTTGTGGTTAATCTTGTCTTAGCGTCCGGAGTTGGCCTTGCCCTCTCCCCCCAGCTTCGGCTATCACCCGCGTCGCGTCGGCATTCGTGTCTTGTTGAGGGTGAATCCCATGCGTTGGCTTTCTCGTCGGGTGTTGCCGGTGTTCGGGGCGACGGCCTTGGTCGCGGCCGGGTACTTGCTGGGGTGCATGCGGGCCGAGCCGTTGGCCGCCCAACAGCGCGGGCCGGTCGTACAGGTCAGCGGGACGGCCGACGCCCCGGCGAAGCCAGTCACGAACGACCAGCGGGTGATCGCGTACATCTACGGCAACACGCCGGTGACGCGCGAGGAGTTCGGGGACTACCTCATCAAGCAGTTCGGGGCCGAGCGCGTCCGCCTGTTCGTGAACCGCCGCATCATCGAGATGGCCGCCGCCAAGCAGGGCGTGGTCGTCACCCCGCAAGAGGTGGAGGCGATCATCAGCCAGGACTGCGCCAAGGTGGGCGTCTCCCGCGAGGCCTTCGTGAACGACGTGCTGAAGAAGAAGTACAACAAGACGCTGCTGGAGTGGAAGGAAGACGTCATCAAGCCGCGGCTGATCCTCTGGACCATGTGCCGCAAGGACATCAAGATCGAGGAGGAAGACCTCAAGAAGGTCTTCGAGAACAACTACGGCGAAAAGTCCCAGGTGCGGATCATCATGTGGCCGAACGACAGCAAGCAGGCCGCGTTTAAGGCGTACGACGCGATCCGCAAGAGTGACGAGGAATTCGACCGGCAGGCCCGCAACCAACTCCACAGCGACTTGGGAGCCCGTGGCGGGCTGGCCGACCCGATCGGCCGGCACTCCGGCCCGGCGACGGCCAAGATCGAGCAGATCGCCTTCCAGTTGAAGCCGGGCGAAATCAGCGAACTGATCGAGACGACGGCCGGGGTCATGGTCATCAAGTGCGTGAAGCGCATCCCGGCCCGCACGGACGTGACCTTCGAGGCGGTGCGGACGCAAATGATCAAAGAGCTGACGGAGCAGTTGCTGGAGATGGAAGTGCCGAAGGCGTTCGCCCGGCTGAACGAGGAGGCCAAGCCGCTGTTCCTGCTCAACCCGGCCGACATCGACTCCAAGGAAGTGGAAGAGCAATCGCGGCGGCTGCTGGGCACCCCGACGCCGCCGAAGAAGTGACAGTATTCGGAGAGAAGGAGCCGCCGGGCGGCGGCCTCGTGTACTCCGCTCTCTCCGAGAGCGGACGAACCTCTCCGCCACAGAGAACAGCCGCCACGGGCAGGGGGCCGATCCGCACTCGGCGAGTGCGGAGTACATGGGCCGCCGCCCGGCGGCAGTGACCTTTCCAAAAACGCCGCGCCCTGCCCAAAAATATCGGCCCGCGGCCCGAGAGCCACACATGAGCGCCGTCCCGTCCGCGTGGCGATTGGCCGCCGTCGCCCTCAGCATCACGGCCGGGCAGCTTCTGTTCGTCTTAGTGTCGGGGTGGCAGGCGCCGGGCCGGCCCCCCAAGGCGGCCGACGACTCCCTGTTCGGCGTGTACCCCGCCCTGCACCAGTGGGACAGCGGGTGGTACGCGAACATCGCGGAGAACGGCTACCGCGCCCCGGACCCACGGGTGCCCGGCGACGTGGGGACCGTCGTGTTCTTCCCGGGCTACCCGCTCGCCGGCCGCGGCCTGCACGCCGTCACCGGGTGGCGCGTGGAAGTCGCCCTCCTCGTGGTCAGCCAACTCGCGTGCTGGGCCATGTGGGCTTACCTGTTGTTGCTGCTGCGGGACATGAGCGCCTCGGCCCGTGGCGCGGCCATCGTCGTCGGCTTGCTCCTCTGCCACCCGGCGGCGTACTTCTTGGTGTCGGCCTACTCCGAATCCCTCTTCCTCGCCGGCTTCTTGGGCATGTGCTTCTGGGCCGCCCGCCCCGGCTGGCCGGCGCTCGCGCTGGCCGGCGCGCACGGGGCGGCGATGACGGCGACGCGCATCGTCGGCGTCCCGCTGGTCGTCGTGCCCCTCGTCGCGGTCTTTTTCGCCGCCGGGAGTCGGCGGCGGGACTTGGCCCGGCCGGCGGCGGTCGCGGCGGTGGCGGCACTCGGGTGCCTGTCGTTCTTCGCGTGGTGCCACTTCCGGTTCGGCCGGTGGGACATGTACATGGCGACCGAACAGGCCGGCTGGGGCGTCCGGCCGAACTACTTCTTCCCGCTGGACCACCGGGTCTACAAGCCGTCCTTCACGGTGTTCCGGCGGGCGCGCGAAAACCCGGCGCTCCTCGACGCCGCCTTGGCGGCCTACGCCCTGCTCACGCTGATGGGCGCGGCCGCGGCGGAGGCCGTCCGCCGTCGGTTCGGGGACCGCGGCCTGCGCCGCCGGCTGGCGTGGTACGCGGCCGCCGCCGCACTGGTTTACGTCCCCCTCGCCGGGCACTACCACCGCCAATACGGGAGCTTCACCCGCTTCTCGCTGGTCGCCGCCGTCCCGTTCCTGCTGCTGTGCGCCGACGCCCAGAAGGGGTGGGATTGGCGCTGGCGGTGGGCGCTCGCCGTCCCGCTGGCCGCCGCCGCGCTGGGCGGGCTGGCGATTCAGATGAACAACATTCAGTTCTTCGTGCTGGGGAAGTGGACGTATTGACCGGGCCGCTCACGGCGTCGGCCGTCGGTGGTGCCAATAATCGGGCCGCCGTTTGTGATGGGCGACGGCCGCGATCCAAATGCGACCGGGCAAGTCGGCGAACAAAATGCTGTACCGGAATCGCTTCAGGAGGCACCGCCGGACCCGGCCGCGTTCGACAGGATACAGCAACGGGTGTGAGCGAATGAGTTGGATGGCCGCCGTCACTTCTTGGTCGAAGGCGGAGCCGAGACCGGGCTGCTGCCGTTCGAGGAACGCTCTCGCCTCGATGGCATCGTCCAACGCTTCCGGGTGAAATTCATACGGCTTCATCGCCGCCGCCCGCTCTCCCGCAGCAGCCGCAGGGCCTCGTCGCCCGGAATCCCTTTCACCCGCCCCTCTTCCAACTCTTTGAGGCGGGCTTCCGCGACATCGTACCAGTCCGGGTGCAGGGCGTCGGCGTCGTCCGCGGACTCGTACAGCCAATCGGCGAGTTTCAGGCGGTCGCCGACGGGGAGGTCTTTCAGCGTGTCTTTCAGTTCTTCCAGTGTCGGCATGGGTTCATCCTCCGCTTGTTGGCTTCACTTTATCACGCCGCCCGCCGCAAATCTCCCCCGCGCGGGACGATTTTGGCGGCCCCTCCTATAATCAGCCTTTGACTCGTTTGGTTCGCCGCACGCGCGGCGAGGCGGGTGTAACCTCTACGTCCCTTTTTTGGCCGCTTCCCCCCGCTCCGTGGGTGGCCGGCATGGAATCCCCCTTCTCTTATGGCTAACCGCAAACTGATTCACGACCTCGACGTCTCCGAGAACGACGCCCTGCTCGAGGAAGACTTTTCCGCCGCGATGGAGGCCTGGATCCAGCAGGCCAACACCGTTTACGAACCCAACAAGATCATCGAAGGCCGCGTCCGCGAGATCCGCGGCGAAGACGTCGTCATCGACGTCGGGTACAAGTCCGAAGGCCTCATCCGCATCGACGAGTGGAAGGAAGAGAACGGCGAACTCTCCGCGAACGCCCCCAAGGTCGGCGACACCGTCCAAGTCCTGCTCGAAAGCGTGGAAGACGAGAACGGCGTCGTCTCCCTCAGCTACCGCAAGGCGAAGCGGCAGAAGGAATGGGAAGCCATCCTCGCCAAGCACAAGGAAGGCGACCGCGTCAAGGGCCTCGTCACCCGCAAGATCAAGGGCGGCCTCCTGGTCAACATCGGCGTGAACGTGTTCCTGCCGGCTAGTCAGGTCGACATCCGGCGGCCCCCGGACATCGGCGACTACATCAACAAAGACATCGAGTGCATGATCCTCAAGATCGACGAAGTTCGCCGGAACATCGTCGTGTCTCGCCGTAAATTGCTCGAAGAAGACCGCGCCCGCCTCAAGCGGGACCTGCTGTCCACCATCGAGCCGGGCCAGGTCCGCAAGGGCGTGGTCAAGAACATCGCCGAGTTCGGCGCGTTCGTGGACCTCGGCGGCATCGACGGCCTCTTGCACATCACGGACATGGCGTGGTACCGCGTGCAGGATCCGCGCGACATGGTGAAGATCGACCAAGAACTGGAAGTCTTCATTCTCCAAGTGGACAAGGAGAAGGAGAAGATCGCCCTCTCCCTGAAGCACAAGACGCCCAGCCCGTGGGACAACATCGAGGCCCGGTACCCGACGAGCAGCAAGCACACGGGCGAAGTGGTCAACATCATGACCTACGGCGCCTTCGTGAAGCTGGAGCCGGGCATCGAGGGCCTCGTCCACATCTCCGAAATGTCGTGGGTGCGCCGCATCAACGACCCGAAGGAACTGGTCAAGGTCGGGGACGTGATCGAGGTGATGGTCCTCAACATCAACAAGGACAAGCAGGAAATCTCCCTCGGCATGAAGCAGTGCCAAGCGAACCCGTGGGACAAGGTGGCCGAGAAGTACACGCCGAACACCGTGGTGTCCGGGGTCGTGCGGAACCTCACCAACTACGGGGCCTTCATCGAAATCGAAGACGGCATCGACGGCCTCCTGCACGTCTCGGACATGAGCTGGACCCGCAAGGTCACGCACCCGAACGAAGTCGTGCAAAAGGGCCAGAAGGTGACGTGCGTGGTCCTCAACGTGGACCAGGAGAAGAAGCGCGTCGCCTTGGGCCTCAAGCAAATGGCGACGGACCCGTGGGACACGGACATCCCGAGCCAGTACAAGCCGGGCCAGGTCGTGAAGGGCAAGGTCACGAAGTTGACCAACTTCGGCGTGTTCGTGGAACTGCAACCGGGCCTCGAAGGCCTGCTGCACATCTCCGAACTCACGGAAGACAAAGTCGAATCGCCGGAAGATTTGGTTAAAGTCGGCGACGAGCTGGAAGTGAAGGTGCTCCGCGTGGACGGGAAAGATCGCAAGATCGGCCTGTCCCGCAAGAACCTGAACGACCCGACCGTCCCGGAAGACGCCGAGATCCCCGACATGAACGCCCCGGCCCCGACCCCGGAAAGCCGGGCGGCGGCCAAGGAGCAGCGCGAGAAGCAGAACAAGGATCTGCGCGGCGGCACCGGCGAGGCCGGCCCGCTGTTCAGCCTGCCGGGGGCGGACAAGCAGTAAAGCGACCTCACCCCCTAACCCCCTCTCCGCGGCGGAGAGGGGGGACCGGACAGGTTGACAACGACGTGAAGCGTTTGGTGATGATGGCCACGCTCTTGCTCCCCCTCTCCGCTTCGGAGAGGGGGCCAGGGGGGGGAGGTAAACGACCTTTCGCCCTCTCCCGAGGCCGCTCTCCCGGCCCCGACGGAAACTTCAATTGCAAATCGGCCGCCGGCCGGAACCGGGCGATCCGGGGCCGTGCGGGTCCGGTTGTGCCGGCCGTGCGCGTTCTGACCCCGACGCCGGCCCGGCCGGGCGGCATCGGGCCTTTTCACGGCCGATATGATCTAGCGGCGGGAGAAGGCGGGTCGATACGATGGAGCGATTCGGTAGCCGGATCGGCTGGCCGCGGCCCCGGCGGGCGGGAAGGGATTCCCGGATGCCCGACAGGCCGGCCACTTGGCGCCCCCCATGCCCTCCCGTGGACACGACAACATGAATCGACCGCGTCGCTTGCGGGACGACCTCGTCCAGACGCCCCTGGAAACCTACCTCCGGGAAATCAACGAGACGGCCCTGTTGACCGCCGACCAAGAGAAGAGCCTCGCCCGCGAAATCGAGACCGGCAGCACGGAAGCCCGGGACCGGATGGTGCGGGCGAACCTGCGGCTCGTGGTGAACATCGCCCGCGGGTACACCGGCAAGGGCCTCGTCCTCCAAGACCTCATCGAGGAGGGCAACCTCGGCCTGCTCCGGGCCGTCGAGGGCTTCGACCCCGACATGAACACCCGGTTCAGCACCTACGCCAGCTACTGGATCAAGCAGTCCATCAAGCGGGCCTTGGTGAACACCGCCAAGACGATCCGCATCCCGGCGTACATGGTCGAACTCCTCGCCAAGTGGCGCCGGGCCAACAACCAGCTCACGGACGAGCTGGGCCGGCCGCCGACGAACGAGGAGATCGCCAAACTCCTCGGCCTGCCGAAGAAGAAGCTGAGCATCATCAAGAAGGCGATCCGCGTCTACAACGCGGCCCCGCAGTCCGACCAGACGGAGGCCGGGTGGTCCATCGACGAGATGCTGATGGACGGCCGGACCAAGACGCCGGACTCGGAGATGGTGGACAACGACGACCTGCGCCAAGTGCTGGTGCTGCTCAACCAGATGGACCCCCGCGAGGCGACCGTTCTGCGCATGCGCTTCGGCCTCAACGACGAGGAGCCGAAGACGCTGAAGGAAATCGGCGAGGCCCTGGGCCTGACCCGCGAGCGCGTCCGCCAAATCGAGAGCGAAGCCTTGGCGAAGTTGAGCAACGAATTGTCGGGGGACGACTGAGCCTTTTGACAGCCGCTGTCACCCGAACATGAGCAGTCGGCTCAACTCCAACTCCGTGTCGAACTGGCAGCCGATCTCAAAATAGTCGCCGGTCTCTTTGCAGTTGCGCACGACCATCGTCACCCATTCGAAGGTGTCCGGGGCGTTGGACGGCTTGGCCTTCAACTGCGTCCCCACGGGCTGTGGGGCGGCGACGGCGAGTCGCAGC
>JAYUGD010000037.1:0-2632 GCA_043767785.1 Zavarzinella sp.
TATCGGGATGACGTTCCCCCCCGGGGTCGGACCCTCGAAGACTCGGTCCTCCGGCCTACGGCGGCGGGACGCTCACAGACCGCTTAAAAGCGGGACTCCAACGGGACCGCCTCGCGGCGGTTGAATCAGGTCTCCCCCATGCCTTCTCGCCGCGGCCGTGCATGCTAGGTTTCTTCCTCTTCCTGCTCGCCTGGGTCGGCCACGGCTACTGGCTGATGGTCACGCTCAACGTCATTTACTCCCGGCCGTTCCACCGCTCGTTCTTGCGGGCGACGCGCAAGCTGGCCGGCGTCCTCCTCGTCGCCGGGCCGCCGATCTTGGGCGCGCTGGTCGGCGTTGATTTGCTCGCCGCCGTCGATCGGGCCGACTCGTGGGAGTGGCTTCCGCTCGTCTACTTGCTGGCGTGCGCGGCCCTCGGCGGCGCGTGGTTTCCCGCCGTCACGCTGTGGCGGCTGGCCCGGCGGCCGCCGGCCGTGGTCGTCGGAGAATCGACCGTCGTCTACGACGTGGCGAAGGAACTGGGCTACCGGCCCGTCGGCGACGGCAAGCACAAGCACGTCGCGGGCTGGAAAATCAACGGCCTCTTCCAAGTCGAGTTCACCACGCTGCGGCTCAAGTTGCCGGACCTGCCGGCCGCGTGGCGGGGCCTGACGATTTTGCACCTCAGCGACCTGCACTTGTACGGGACGCCGGCGCTCCTCCACTACCAACTGCTGATGCGCCGGGCGATGGCCGACGGCGTCCCGGACCTCGTCGTCCTCAGCGGGGACATCATCGACGGCGACGAATACTTGGCGTGGGTCGAGCCGATCTTGAAAGAACTGTCGTGGACCGTCGCGGCCGTCGCCATCTTGGGGAACCACGACTGGTGGCAGGACGCGGCGGCCGTGCGGACGCGCTTGACGGCGGGCGGGTTCCGCGTGATCGGCGGCACGCATGACGTGATTGACGTGCGCGGCGAGCCGCTGGTGGCCGTCGGGCACGAAGGCCCGTGGTTCCGGCCCGCCCCGGACGTGTCGGCCTTGCCCGAGGGGTTTCGCCTGCTCGTCAGCCACTCGCCGGACAACATCGCGTGGGCGCGGCGGCACGTCTTCCGGCTCATGCTCTCCGGCCACACCCACGGCGGCCAAATCCGCGTCCCGGTCGTCGGGTCTTTGTTCGTGCCGAGTTGGTATTCGCGGAAGTACGACGCCGGGACGTTCCACGAACCGCCGACCGTTTTGCACGTCACCCGCGGCATCGCGGGCAAGGAGCCGATCCGCTTCCGCTGCCCGCCGCAGGTGACGCGGCTCGTGCTGGAGTAAGAGACTGTCCCACAAGCCCGGATTTTCCCTGAAAATCACGGGAAAAGACGTTGTTTTTGGGGCAAAACAGGACTTGTGGGACAGTCTCTAAGAAGGGCGCCGCGCCCGGCGCCCGCTCACCTGACCTTCGCGTGAATCTTGTACGCCCCGGGGTACGTCTGGTACGGGTTGCTGGTGATGCCGTTGCGCTCGGAGCCGACGAAGTTCGCGGACGGGCCGAGGATGGTGACGCGCACGTAGCCGGTCTCGCCGACCTTGACGATCCCCATGTGGACGGCGGCGGTGCTGAGTGGGGAATCGAGCGTGTACATCTCCGTGCCCCACAGTGTCCCGTTGTTGGTCCCGGTCACTTTGAACAGGAACGTCTTGCCGACCTCGTTTTGCAGCTCGCCCATGGAGGCCGGGGCCGGCCGGGCGTTGGCCAGTTCCCGCTCGTCCACGGTCGGCCCCATGGTCAGCAGGGCCAGGTCGGCGAGCTTCAGCGTCATGTCCCCGAGGGAGGCCGATTTCGCCTTGAGCTGCTGCGTGGTGATCTTGCCGGTGAACTTCGAGTCGTTCGTCACGATGGTGTCGAACTCGGGGACCGCCAGCTTGGCCTCCGGGACGAGGCCGCGGATCTTCTCCATGACCTCCTCGGCCCGCTTGACGACCTCGGCGTCCGCCCCGCCCGCGGCCCGGCGCAGGGCGGGGTAGGCTTTTTCCTTCAGGCCCACGAGCAGGTTGCTGACCTCCTCGCGCGTGCGGAACTGCGGGCTGCCCAAGTCGCTCACCGCCCGCTCGATCTGCTTGGCCATCTCGTCCGTGACGTGGTGGCCGACCGCGATGGACCGGATGTCCGTCAGCGGGATCGTCAGCTTGCCGTACTTGATCTGAATCTCGACGTGCGGCTCCAGCAACTTGAGCTTCAGGAGGCTGTCGTCCGAGAGTTTCACGTCCACCGCTTGGTCGGAGGGCTTGGCGGGGGCGGTCTCCTCCGCGCGGGCGGCCGGGAGAAGAGTCAAGACGACGAGGGCGGCCAGACGCCGCGGCGGACAGGATGTGGAGAACATGCCGTGTGTACCTCTTGCGGGGAACGGGAGAGGTTGAGATTACCGTTACTGACGACCAGAGGGCAAGACAAAACGGCCCGCGAGCGGGGGAAATGACGGGGCTGTTACAAAGGGGAAAAGGCGACCGGGTGGCTTTTGGCGAGCCGACGCTGTGAGGCGTCGGGTGATGCGCTGATGCCACACACCCGAGCCTGACAGCCAATGCCCTCAACTGAAGCCGAGCCGGGGCCGGTTTTCGCCCCAACGGGGCGGGGGAAAATAGCCAGGGGCGGAAGCCGC
>JAYUGD010000038.1:0-2630 GCA_043767785.1 Zavarzinella sp.
TGAACACCGAGCCGCCGAGCGCGAACACCGCGAGGGCCAATACCGAACGAATCATGTTTTCTCTCCGAACGATAGACGCACGCGAGGCAGGCCCCGGCCGCACGGCCGGGAGGAATTTCCCGCGCTCGCCCACGTCTTCAGTGTACGCACCCGGCCCCACGAGCGGGCGGCATCAGTCCCGAGGCCAAGACGCGGATTCGTCTTTCCGCCGCCTCGCGGCCGGCTTCCTGTTGACACGGCCGCCCGGTGTGAGACAATATCTCCACACCAAGCACGTCGTCCGCACACGGAGAAGTCACATGTTTTCGAAGGTTCTGGCCGGGGCGTTGGGGCTGGCCGTCGTCGTCGGCGGCGGGGTCGTCTACCACCAGTACGGCGGCTGTCCGATGGCCGCGATGTGCAAGTCGCACTCAGACGTCAGCGAATCGGCTGTGAAGACCAGTTGCTGCGAGGGCGTGGCCCGCGAAGACGCGGCCCACGCCTGCTGCTCCGAAGAAGGCCCCGCGGTCTCGGCCGTGACCGACGACGGCGCGGAAGTCTTGGCCATCGCCCCGCGCGAAGTGAAGTAACCACAGCCGGTCACACCGTGATGTGGGCAAAGGGGAGCCGGGCGGCTCCCCTTTTCGTTTGCGCGAGTGAAGTCGGATTCACCCACAAACGAAAGCGGGGGAGCCGGTCGGCTCCCCCGCTTCGTTTCATTCACGTCACGTCACGTCAGCCGCCCGGACGGGGCGAGGCGCCGGGGCCGCCCGGAATCCCTGGGAATCCGCCGGGGCCGCCGGGGCCGCCGGGGCCGCCGGGGCCGCTAGGAAGGCCCGGAAATCCGCCCGGCCCACCGGGCGTGCCGGGCGTGCCGGTGGGGTCCGGCTCAATGACCGAGTTTTCCACCTTGAGCATTCGGGACGGCGACTGTTGGCGCTCCATGAAGTTCCGCCAGTCCACGGCGATGATGGAAAACCGCTTGTCCGCGGAGTCCACCCCGGAGAGGCCGGCGGTCGCGTACCCGAAGCCCTTGGCGAGGGCGGTGATGGTCGCCTCTTCGTCCAACTCGGCGTCCCGCGGCAGCTTGGACATCTCCTGCAAGAACTGCTTGAACTGGGGGAACCGCTCCTTGGCCATGAAGTACACCAGCGACCAACTCAGCGTCCGGGCCTTGGCGTACGCCTTTTCAGACTGCGTCTCCTTGCTCTCGCCGTCGATGTCCTTGGCCTCGGTCCGCATCAGCCGGGCGCCCCGGAAGTAATCGTCGGACACCGTGCCGATGAAGTCCCGGTTGGCGTCCTTCAACAGCCCTTGGTCGCGCATCTCCTCGTAGTAGCGCATGTACGCCCAGTTCGGCCCGCCGCCGCCGCGGTAGAAGGCGACCTTCACCTTGCCGGCCCCGCCCGGGAACGGCCCCTTGGGCATCTCGAACAGCGACCCGAGCCCGAACCGCACCCACTCGGGGGCGATCACGGTGCGCGGGAGCAGGCCCGTCTCGGCGAACAGTTGCTGCGTCCCCTCGTGGGTGGCCGACGAAATCTCAGACTCCCGCTGCAGGGCGTTGTCCACCAGGGCCAGCGTGCAGGCCCGGGCGTACTCCGTGAACTTGTCCCCGTCCCGGTCCTTGGGGTCCGGCAGCTTGGCCTTGAACAGGTCGGCCGGCCGGTACTTGCGGTACACGTCCTTCAGCAGTTGCTCGAAGTTGACGGACGCCTTGTCGAGCCGGCGGCCGCTGAACACGGCCAAGTTCTCCCGGCGGGCGTGGAACCCGTCGGCGACCAAGTTCGTCGCCTCGAAGGCGTCCCGGTACTTGCGGAACTCCACCGTGTCCGCGACGATGACGGCCGGCAGCTTCTCCGCCGGCCCCCGCAGCGCCTCGGCCCGCATGGCGAACCACAGGTAAAAGGTCTTAAAATTGTCCTCCAAGAACTCCAGCCGGCGGTTGGCACTCTCCTGCAACCCGTCGGGGTGGATGATCGCGTAGTGCTTGCTCGTGGCCATCGTGAAGTTGAAGCGGGCTTGCCACTCCTTCGCCACGTTCGTCTTGGCCGGGGCGGAGGTGATGACTTCCTTCACTTTTTGGTAGGCGTCCAGCACCGCCTTGATCTTCGGGTTGGCCAAGGCCTTGTCGTTGGTGGACAACTTGTCCATGATCGCCATGCAGTCGTCCGGCAGGCCGACCGTCAGGCACCACTCGGCGAGGTCGAGGTTCTTGTCCGGCGTGGGTTCTTTCATGAGCCGGTGCCGGTTGGCCAACTGTTCCTTCGGCGTGGCCAAGCGGTTCATGTCCAACACGATGCCGTCGGCCCGGGCGTCGAAATAGGTCGTGCCCCAGAGGTGGTTGGCCGCCGCGTGGTACAAATTGTTCCCGCCGACCCGCTCTTGGCGGAAGGCTTGGAGGGGGACCAAGTGCAGCCCGCCCTTGGCCTCGATCACTGCCGTTACATACTCGTCCGCCCCGAGGGCGTACTTGCTCCGCGGGGGAGCCGCCGTTTGACCGGGATTGTTCATGCCCGGCGTGGCGCCGGAGAAGCCGAACGCCCCGAACCCGCCGGGCGCGGGCGGCGCGCCGCCGCCCATGCCGCCGGGGGGCGGGCCGCCGCCCATGCCGCCGGGGGGCGGGCCGCCGCCCATGCCGCCGGGGGGCG
>JAYUGD010000039.1:0-7406 GCA_043767785.1 Zavarzinella sp.
GGAGAAGCGACCGGCCGTGCGGCCGGACGTGGTCGAAGACGCCGCGGAAGACGAGGCGACCTACGCGGCCGGGATGACCGGCTGGTACCAGCGGTTCGACCAGTGGCGCAAGGCCGGCGACAAGAAGCCGCACACCCCCGGCCTGACCGTCGTCTATTTCGCCGTCGCCGCCATCCCCCTGTTTGGCTTGGGCCAGGCGGTCGTGCCGGCCGACGACGCGGCCCGGCGAAACTTCACCTTCTGGACGATGGCCGTCTACGTCGCCAGCACACTGGGCCTGTTACTCACGACCAGTTTCCTCGGTCTGCGACGGTATCTGCGCCAGCGCAAACTGAAAATGCCCATCGCGATGACGGCCCGCTGGATGGGCCTCGGGGCCGTGCTGATCGTGGCGTTCGTGGTGATCGGGGCGCTGATCCCGCGGCCGTACTCCGCGTCGCCGGTCTGGAACCCGACGCGGGCCGTGACCGGCGACCGCAAGGCGTCCCAATACGCCCAAGTCCAAAGCGGCGGGGCGAAGGGTGAAGGCCGCACGGGCGACCAGACGGTCAAGGGGGATGGCCAAGCGACTGGCAAAGGGGGCGAACCCGGCGGCAAAGGCAAGAACGGCGACGCCAAATCGGGCAGCGGGGACAAGCAGGGCAACAACAGTACCGGCGGCGAGAAGAACGGCGACAAGTCCGGCGACCAGGCGGGGAACAAGTCGCAAGACGGCAAGAATTCGCAAGACGGCGGCAAGCAGGCCAACGCCAAAGACGCGGACGGCAAAGACGGCAAAGACGGCAAAGACGGCAACTCCAAGAGCGGGGACAACTCCTCGACGTCGAGTACGAGCAAAACGCTGGCCGCCGTCGCCAACGTGTTGAAGTGGATTGTGTTTGCGGTCGTCGCCCTCGTGGTCATCTTTGTCATCTTCCGACACGGCTTATCGTTCTTGTCGAACTTCATGCCGTGGGCCAAGAACCTCTTGGCCGCCATTGACGCATGGTGGAAGGGCCTTTTCGGAGAGCGTGCGATCACGGGCGTCAGCCTCAGTTCCGAGCCGAAAGCCGCGGCAAAAGTGGCACACGTCCCCTTCTCCGCCTTCTCGGACCCGTTCGCGGACGGCACGGCCGCCGGCCGCTCCGTCGAGGCGCTGATCCGCTACAGCTTTGAGGCATTGGAGGCGTGGACGAACGACCGGGGGGACGGCCGGCGGGCCGCCGAGACGGGCATCGAATTCGCGCGCCGCGTGGGGGAGGGATACCCTGACCTCGCGGCTGACGCGAATCGGTTGGCGGTCCTCCTGGCGCGCATGCTCTACGCGACGGATGAACTGCCGAAGACCGCCCGCTCACAGTTAGAGACGTTTTGGAAGTCACTCACACAAGAGCAGGAGATGGAAGCGGTTGTTGTGCAGTGAAGTGAGAAGCCAAACAGAAAAATCCAAACCGACCAAGGGGGTTGGGCGTGCCCCCTTGATCGTCGAACACCGGCCGTGGGTGAGAGGCCGGCGTCACAGGCTGGATTTGAAACATCCTCCGGAGCGCTTGGTGTGACCTTACGCTTTCGTCAGATGTGTGGGTACTATACACGACGGTCATGCTTCAGGTAGTATCAGAATCAAAAATCAAGACGTATTTTCAAATTATTCTCTGACAGTAAAATATTTCATTCGTGGCATGATTTATTCATTCTTAAACAAATACTGTTTAACATTTGAGAACGTCATCATGTATATCGAGCCTGTTTCAAGAGGACGATCAAATGCATCGAGCAACGATTCTCCTGCTTGATCCTCTTGAACCAGGTACGTGCCCGTCGCCCCGTTTGCGCCTCCCCCATACGCTAACGGCAGACAGCGTTCTCATTCCCCGCAGCGGACCTTGACCATGCTCGACGCCGGCTTCATCCGTGACAACTTGGCGGCCGTGAAGGCCAACTGCGTCAACCGGCAGGCGATCACGGCCGAGGCGGACAAGGTCGTCGAGTTGGACGACCGCCGCAAAAAGTTGGTCAGCGAGACGCAGGTGCTCCAACAGAAGGGGAACGAACTCTCCAAGGGCATTCCGGCCGAGAAGGACGCCGCCAAGAAGCAAGCGCTCATCGCCGAGGGGAAGGCCATCCGCGAGCGCGTGGCCGCGTTGGAGAAGGAGTCGAAGCAGGTGGCCGACGACCTCAAGGCCGCCCTGCTGACCATCCCTAACATGACGCACCCGGACTCCCCGGTGGGTTCGGACTTCATGGACAACAAGGTCATCCGCAAGTGGGGCGAGCCGACCACGTGGTCCTTCGTGCCGAAGGACCACGTCGCCCTCGCCGAGGCGCTGGACCTTGTGGACTTCGAGGCCGGGGCATCGGTCACGGGGAACAAGTTCTACTTCCTCAAGAACGAGGCCGTGCTGCTGGAGCTGGCCCTCGTCCAGTACGCCATCCACAAGTTGGTGAAGCGCGGCTTCACGCCGGTCATCACGCCGGACCTCGCCCGCGTGGACGTGCTAGAGGGCATTGGCTTCATGCCCCGCGACCCGAACCCGGACACGCGGCAGGTGTACACGATTGCCGACTCCGACCTGTGCCTGATCGCCACCGCCGAGATCACCCTCGGCGGCATGATGCGCGACAAGGTGTTGGACGAGGCGACGCTGCCCAAGAAGTACGTCGGCCTGTCGCACTGCTTCCGCACCGAGGCCGGCGCGCCGGGCCGGGACACGAAGGGGCTGTACCGCGTCCACCAGTTCACCAAGGTCGAGATGTTCGGCTTCTGCACTCCGGAACAGAGCGAGAGCCTGCACTTAGAGATCCTGGCCATCGAGGAGGAAATCTTCCAGGAGTTGGGCCTGCCGTACCACATTCTGGACACCTGCACCGGCGACCTCGGCGGCCCGGCGTACCGCAAGTACGACATCGAGGCGTGGATGCCCTTCCGCGGCGAACTCGACACGACGACCGGCCGGCCGATGGGGGCTTACGGCGAAGTGACCAGCACGTCCAACTGCACGGACTTCCAAGCCCGCCGGCTGAACATCCGCTACAAGGGGCCGACCCACAAGGGCACCCGCGTCGCGCACACGCTCAACGGGACGGCGGTGGCCGTCACGCGGGCGATGGTCGCCATCATCGAGAACTACCAGCAGGCCGACGGCTCGGTGAATATCCCCGCGGTCCTCCAGCCGTGGGTTGGCAAAGAAACGATCTCTCGCAAGTAGGAGTTACGACATGGCGGTGACTTGGCACGGCGTCTTCCCGGCGGTGACGACCGAATTCCACGCGGACCAATCGCTCGATGTGCCGGCCACCGCCCGGCACATCGACTCGCTCATCACATCCGGCGTCCACGGCATGATCGTGCTGGGGTCGGTCGGCGAGAATTGCTCGCTGGACTACGCGGAAAAGCTGGCTGTCCTGAAAGCCGCCAAGGACGTCATTGCCGGGCGCGTGCCCCTGCTCACCGGCGTCGCCGAAGTCACGACCGCGACCGCGTGTAAGTATGCCGTGGACGCGAAGACGGCCGGCGTGGACGGCTTGATGGTGTTGCCGGCGATGATCTACAAGGCCGACGGCGCCGAGGCGATGGCCCACTTCCGCGCCGTCGCCAAGGCCACCGACTTGCCGATCATGATTTACAACAACCCGGTCGCCTACGCGGTGGATCTGACGCCGGCGATGTTGAAGGAGATGGCCGACGAGCCGAACTTCGTCGCCGTCAAGGAGTCGTCCGAGAACGTCCGCCGCATCACGCAACTCAAGAACGTCTGCGGCGACCGCTACCTCCTTTTCGCCGGCGTGGACGACTTAGCCTTGGAAAGCGCCATGCTCGGCGCCGACGGCTGGGTCTCCGGCTTGGTGAACGCCTTCCCCGAGGAAAACCGCCTGCTGTGGGACTTGGCCAAGGCCGGCAAGTACGAGGAGGCGGTCAAAGTCTACCGCTGGTACTCGCCGCTGCTGCACCTCGACACACTGCCGAAGCTGGTCCAGTACATCAAACTGTGCAACGCTGAGTGCGGCCTCGGCAGCGAGACGACCCGCGCCCCGCGCCTGCCCCTCGCCGGCAAGGAACGCGACGACGTGTTGCAGGTCATCCGCGCCGCGATCAAGACGCGGCCGGGCAAGAAGGCGTAAATCGAAACCCACCAAGCCCACGGCCGGCGGCCGTGGGGTTCACCCGCCTTCTTCCAGAACCCTACCCCGGAGCATCCCCATGATGCGCTGGTCTACCCTTCCCGTTCTGCTGCTCACCTTCTCCGCCAACGCCGCCGAACCGGCGTCCGACTTCTTCGAGAAGGAAATCCGGCCCCTCCTGATCGAACACTGCTTGACTTGCCATGACGCCAAAAAAGCCAAGGGGGGGCTGCGTCTTACGTCTCGGGCCGACATGTTGAAAGGCGGAGACCTCGGGCCGGCCGTCGTGCCGGGCAAGCCGAAGGAGTCGCTGCTGATCCAAGTCCTTCAGTACGGCAACGCCGCCGACCTGCGCATGCCGCCGAAGGGCAAGCTCCCCGACGCGGCCATCGCCAAGTTGACCAAATGGGTGGCCGACGGAGCCGTGTGGCCGGACGTGGGAGCCGGAACGGATACGGCCAAGGCGTTCAAAATCACCGATGAACAACGTCAATTCTGGGCCTTCCAGCCCGTCACGAATCCGGCCGCCCCCGCGGTGAAAGTCGCCGAGTGGTGCAAGTCGGACATCGACCGCTTCATCCTCAACAAGATCGAAACCGCCGGCCTTTCCCCTTCCCCGACCGCGGACAAGCGGACGCTGATTCGCCGCGTGACCTTCGACCTGACAGGGTTGCCGCCGACCCCGGAGGCGATCAAGCAATACCTCGGAGACTCCTCCCCCAATGCCTTCGAGAAGGTGATCGACCGCCTGCTCGCTTCGCCGGCCTACGGCGAACGCTGGGGCCGACATTGGCTCGACGTGGCCCGCTTCGCGGACTCGCGGGACAGCCGCGGCCAAGGGAACGACATCGACATCTTGGAAGGGTGGCAGTACCGCGACTGGGTAATCCGGGCGTTCAGCAAAGACCTGCCCTACGACCAGTTCGTGAAGCTGCAAATTGCCGGCGACGTGATGCCGCCGACGGAGCCGGGCGGCATCAACGCGGACGGCCTGACCGCGACCGGCCTGCTGACCCTCGGGGAATGGGGCACCGGCGACGCGGACAAGGAGAAGATGGTCACCGACATTGTCAACGACCAGATCGATGTGGTGACGCGATCCTTCCTCGGCCTCACGGTCGGCTGCGCCCGCTGCCACGATCACAAGTTCGACCCGATCTCGCAGCGGGATTACTACGCCCTCGCCGGTATCTTTTTCAGCAGCAAGATTCTGCCGGGGCCGGGGGCGAAGACGAACGGCTCGCCCATGCTGCGCACGCCGTTGATTTCCCCGGCCGAAACGGCCGAGCGGGCGCGGATCACAAATCAGATTAAAACGCTCGAAGCGGCCGTCGCGGCGAAGCAAGCCGAGGCGGCGACCGCCGCCGCGAAGAACCTGTTGCCGCAAACGGCCGCGTACTTGTTCGCCGCGTGGGACTACGCCCAAGCGACCAAGAAGCGCCCGCCGTTGGCCGACTACGCCAAGTCGATGAACATGAACGAGGCCGCCCTCGCCAAGTGGCTCGACCTGTTGACGCCGCGCGGCTACCAACTCATGGCCAAGGCCGAGCGCGACTCCGGCGGCGTCAAGGGCTTTCACATGTGGAAGAACGCGGGCGACTGTCCCAACGCGATGCTGAACACCACCGCCGACGAACTTTCCATCCTGACGTTCAAGTTGCCGCCGAAGTCCGTATGCGTCCACCCCGGTCCGAAGAACGGCGTCGCCGTCGTGTGGGACGCCCCCGTGGCCGCGACCGTGAACATCGTCGGCAAAGTGGCCGACCGCGACGGCTCCTGCGGCGACGGCATCGCATGGAAAATCGTCGTCGGCTCCCGCGTCTTGGCCGAAGGGGCGATCAACAACGGCGGGACAGCCATGCTGACAGGCGAGGCGCTCAAGAACGTCGCCGTGCGGCCGGGCGACCGCATCGAGCTTCAGATTCTGCCGAAAGCCGCCTACGAGTGCGACACGACTCTTGTGGAATTGGAGATCACGGACGCGACGGCAACGACGACGTGGAACCTGACGGCCGACGTGTTGGCCCACGACACGCTCAACCCTGTGCCAGACAAGAACGGACACCCGGCCGTGTGGCGGTTCGTGGACATGGCCGACGCCAAGCCCGTCGCCCCGGCGGTGACCGCCGTACCCGCCATCGGCGCAATCAAAGACCGCGCCGCGGCCGAGGCCAAGATCACCGAGTTCGCCAAGACGTTTACGGCCGCGGACGCGACCAGCCCCTTTTATTCCCCGGCGAGTGACAGCCCGGGAATCCTGTCTCTGCGGGCAGAACTTGTCGCCATCAAGGCCCGGCCGATGCCGCCGGTCCAAAACGTCTTGGCGATTCAAGAAGGCGGCATTCCGGGGGGCATGTTCCCCGGCATCCAAGACGTGCCGGTCCACATTCGCGGCAGTTACACGCGGCTGGAGAAGGACCGCGTGCCGCGGCGGTTCCCCGAGATTCTGGCCCCGCCGAATCAACAGTCGTTGGGCGACATGACCAAGGGGAGCGGCCGCAAAGAGTTGGCCGAGTTCGTCGCCGGCCCCGCGAACCCCCTCACGGCCCGCGTGATGGTCAACCGCGTCTGGGCTTGGCACTTCGGCGAGGGGCTGGTCCGCACGCCGAGCAACTTCGGCAAACTCGGGGACCGCCCCACGCACCCGGAACTGCTGGACCACTTGGCGACGGCGTTCGTCGCGGACGGCTGGAGTCTCAAGAAACTGCACAAGCGCATACTGCTCTCGGCCACATACCAGCAATCGAGCGCGGGCGCGGAAGCCGCGAAGGCCAAAGACCCGGACAACCGCCTCTTCACGCGGGCCAACATGCACCGATTGGAAGCCGAGTCATTGCGAGACAGCTTGCTGGCCGTGGCCGGCAAGCTCGACCCGTCGCCCGGCGGCGTGTCGTTCACGGACTTCAACACGCCGCGCCGCACGGTGTATCTGCGCACCGTGCGGTCGGACAAGAGCAATTTCCAAAGCCTGTTCGACGCGGCCGACTCGGAGACGCCGACCGAGAAGCGGACCGTCTCGACCGTCGCCCCGCAAGCCTTGTTCCTGATGAACAACCCGTTCGCCTTGGCCCAAGCGAAGGCGTTCGCGGCCCGCGTCCAAGCCATGCCCGGCGACGACACGGCCAAGCTGACCGCCGCCTACGAGTTGCTGTACGGCCGGCCGCCGACGGTCGAGGAAGCGGGCGTCACGCTCGGGTTCTTGAAGGCGGGCAACTGGGAAGACTTGAGCCGCGTGCTGATGTGTGCGAACGAGTTCGCGTATGTGCGGTGAAGCCCGACGGTCTTGTTAGCCGCGACGCGGAGGC
>JAYUGD010000040.1:0-2626 GCA_043767785.1 Zavarzinella sp.
CATCACGGACGCCGAGGCCCTGCTGAAACTCCTCCACCAAGGGAAGGCGTACATCGAGGAGTGGGGGCGGCAGGAGACGAACTTGATCGAGGCCATCAACCTGCGCGTGCCGAACGCCCCGGTGGCCATCCCCGCCGGCCAGAAGGTCAGCGTCCGCATCCCGGTCGTGATCGGCCCGGCGTACAGCGAGAAGTACGAGATCAAGTTCGAGCCGTCCCCCGGCAGCGACCTGGTGGTGGTCCCCAAGATCACGCTCAAGG
The DNA here is from genome assembly GCA_043767785.1 of Zavarzinella sp. Classification (GTDB taxonomy): domain Bacteria; phylum Planctomycetota; class Planctomycetia; order Gemmatales; family Gemmataceae; genus Zavarzinella. The sequence continues at coordinate 261 of JAYUGD010000040.1, forward strand.
AAAACGACCGCGAGTTCACGTTGGACGTGACCGCCGGCGCCAAGCCCGGCCTGTACGCCGTCCGCATCATCCCCGACGTGGGGCCGGTGAAGGATTTGCGGGTGATCGTGAAATGACTATTGTTTAGAGAAGTTTCAATTTCCGTGCGGCGAGTCAAAGCCCGGTAACGCCCATGGACGGCCGTCCATGGGCTTCGCCCCCACACACAGAAACCGACAATGTGCTAGCCGAGACGCGGCGCCGGGCGCCATGCTCACGCGCCCGCGTAGTGCCGGTTAATCAAGTCGTTCTGAACCCACAGCAACTTCCCGAACGCCCGGACGGCGGCCGTCTCCGCGGCCCGGTCCATCCCCAAGCCCATGAGCGTCGCCGTCAGGGCGTCGGCCACGAAGCCGAGCAGGGCGTTCATCTGCACCAGCGGGACGTGGACGTCCTTCGACCCGGCCTTGGCCGTGTGCATCTTGCCGACCATGTCCAAGTACTCGACCATCTTGCCGTCGTACGGCTTGGTGACGAGGGCCACGAGGTAGCGCGTCAGGTGCTGCTTGCGAAACGCGATGACCGGGTGGTCCAGCGGCAGGTCGTCCAAGTCGGCCGGCAGGCCGCCGGTGAAGCCCGCCTGCTTGGGGATGAAGTGCCGCCACGTCGCCGTGTACTGGTGCAACTTCACGTACACGGCGTCCACCAGGCCCGGCACCAGCGGGGCCAGTTGGGCGGCCGCCCCGTGGATGGCGGCAATGTCGGCCGCGCCGAAGCCCATGAACTCGGCCACGTACCCGAAGCGGTATCCCGCGTCCGTCTCCAGCCGCGGCTCGTCGATTGTCGTCATCGCAATTCTCCTTAAATCGGCAAATCGGATTTGAATGTCCTATTTAACTGCCAGTGTAACCGCCGTATGATGGAAAGCAACACCGAAATCGTCCGGAATTTTTGAGGCCGCCCGTGTTTTCCCAAACCGTCGAATACGCCCTGCGGGCCGTGATCTACCTCGCGGATCACACGGCCGAGCCGTCCACGACGGACGACATGGCCGTCGTCACGAAGGTGCCGGCCCCGTACTTGGCCAAGATTTTACAGGGGCTGAACCGCCAAGGCATCACCAAATCCCAGCGCGGCATCGGCGGCGGGATCACGCTGGCGAAAGCGCCGGAAGAGATCACCGTCTACGAAGTGGTGAACGCCGTCGAGCCGATCCGGCGCATCAAGACCTGCCCGCTCGGCATCGCCTCGCACGGCGTCAACCTCTGCCCGCTGCACAAGCGGATGGACGACGCGATGGCGACCGTGGAGGCCGCTTTCCGCACCAGCACGCTGGCCGAGATCCTCGCCGAGCCGACGACGAGCAAGCCCCTGTGCGAGTTCCCCGACGTGCCGCTGGGGGTGAAGGGGAAGGCGAAGCCGAAGCAGAAGGCGTGACTCTTCCCCTTGCCGATGTGGCCCCCCCGCTAGAATTCGGGGATCGACACCGCCTCTCCCGGGGATTCCTCATGCAGTTGGCCAAGGTCCGCACGGCCGCCGGCGCCGTCCAGTTCGGGGCCGTCGCCCGCGGCCGGTTTCATGCCTTCGCGTGGCCGGCGACGCTCGGCGACCTCTTGGCTGCCCCGGACCCGGAAGCCCAAGCGGCCATCCAGCTCGCCGCCAACCCGGCCGGCGTCCCGCTCGCGGACGTGACGCTGCTCCCCCCCGTGGACCGCCAGGAAATCTGGGCGGCCGGCGTCACCTACAAGCGCAGCAAGATCGCCCGCCAAGAAGAGTCCGCCGGGGCCGCGAGCTTCTACGACAAAGTGTACTCGGCCGACCGGCCGGAATTATTCATGAAGGCGGCCGCGTGGCGGGCCGTGCCCACGGGCGGGACCGTCCGCATCCGGGCCGACGGCAAGTGGAACGTGCCCGAGCCGGAACTGACACTGGTGGTCTCCCCGGCCATGAAGATCGTCGGCTACACGGCGGGGAACGACATGTCCTCCCGCGACATCGAGGGGGAGAACCCCCTCTACCTGCCGCAGGCGAAAATCTACGACGGCTCCTGCGCCCTCGGCCCCGTCATCACGCTGGCCGGGGCCATGCCGCCGCTGCCGGAAGTGGGCATCAAACTCAAGATCGAGCGCGGCGGCCAACCGGCGTTCGAGGGGACCACCAACCTCGGCATGATGGCCCGCACGCCGGAAGTCCTGGTGCAATGGCTCGGCAAGGAAATGAGCTTCCCCGACGGCGTCTTGCTAATGACCGGCACCGGCATCGTCCCCCCGGACGCCTTCACCCTGGCCGGCGGGGACGTGATCCACATCACGATCGACGGCATCGGCACGTTGGTGAACACGGTGGCGTGACCCGAACTCCAGAAAAAAGACAGTTTAACCGCCAAG
>JAYUGD010000041.1:0-2626 GCA_043767785.1 Zavarzinella sp.
CTTTTCTCTGTGTCCTCTGTGGCCTCTGTGGTTCAAACTCTTCTTTTTTGGTTTGGATCGGTGTTTCGTCCGTGTTCGATCCGTGGCCAAAAAGTGTCTTTCTTTATTCGCTCTTCTTCAGTTCCTTCACCTCGACCTTGCGGAAGGTCATGATCGACCCGGGGTCGTGGGCTTGCAGGGCGAAGTGGCCCTTCGTGTAGGTCTTCTCCGGGTCGTCGAACTCGATGGTCTGCTTGCCGTTCACCAGGATGGTGATCTTCGAGCCGACGGCGATCACTTCCTGCGTGAAGAACTCGTCCGCCTTGTGCGGGGCGGTGTTCATCACGGTGATCTTGTCCTTGTACTTGCCGAGCTTGGTCCGGTAGTCCGGGTACAGGCTGCCCGTCTTGATCGGGTCGCTGTGCGTGGCGTTCAGTTGGGCCTCGTAGCCCAGCGGGAAGCCGGGGCCGAAGGCGGTGCGGAAGTACTGGCCGCTGTTGCCCTTGTCGTTCAACTTTGCCTCGACGCGGTAGTGGAAGTCCGTGTAGTCCCCGCGCTCGCTGAACAGGTGGGTGGACGGCCCGCCGCCGACGATCGTCCCCTCTTCGACGCGCCACAGCGGGATTTTGACGCCTTTGACGGTCCCTTCGATGGCGACGACTTTGCTGTCCACCTTCTTCTCGGTGATGTCCTTGACCTCCCCGTTCGGGTTCGGGTGAATCTTCCAGCCAGTCAGGTCTTTGCCGTTGAACAGTTGGACCCACCCCTCGGAGTCCTTGGGCTTGTCCTCGGCGAAGCCGCTGGAAAAGGCGTAAAGCATCACTCCCGCGGCGAGGAAAAGAGACCGCCCGTGTGCGTGGACCATGCGAAGAACTCCCGAAGAGCGAGGTTTTTCAGCCCCGGACTCAATGAATGGGGGTAACGAACCATCAGTTTATCAAAAGCGGCCACGCGGAAGAGGCCATAAACCGTTCGGGATGCGCCGGTTTTGCGAGTTCGCCGGCCCTCGGCGCCGGGTCTCCTTTTTGGAGGCCATCTCGTTGTCCGGCCCATGAAGGCAAACTTTACATAAATCCGGTGGCCATTGGCCTTTCCATCTCCCGCAGATGGTGTATCTTAACGCGAGTCTGTTGATTAGGTTGCGTCAAGACTTCGCTGGATTGACCAGATTACCCAACCCTGACAAACAACTATGCGGCCGGCGGAGGTCGCAGACCCAGCGAAGTGATCGAGACGCGGAACGCCACTCTGCACAACGCACACGGCCACGCTGACATCAGGCGTGGGACGGGAGTGGCCACAGGAGCTGTTTGATGAAGCGTATTTTTGGGACCATGCTCGCCGCGGCCCTGTTGGCCGCCAGCCCGGCGCAAGCCTGCTGCCTGTTCAAGTGCTTCAAGCACAGCGCCCCGGCCTGCGACGCCCCGGCCCCGTGCGCCGCCCCGGCCCCGGCGATGACGTATGTGGACCAACAGGTCACCACGTACGAAGCCGTCACGACGACGAAGAAGGTCAAAGTGGCGGTCCAGAAGGCCGTCACGAAGGAAGTGGCCTACGACTACACCGTCAACGAAATCGTGACGAAGACCGTCAAGCAGCCGATGACCGTCCACAAGCAAGTGTGGAAGGACGTGGCCTTCGACTACACCGTCAATGAAATGGTGACGGTCAACGAAACCCGCCCGGTGACCCGGTACACGACGGTGACGGAACAAGTCCCGTACACGTACACGGTGTACCAGGCCGTCACGACGCAAGAAAAGCGGATGCAGACCACGTGGGTGTGCGTCCCGAAGACCGTGACGGAAAGCGTCCCGGTCGTCACGCACGTGGCCGCCTGCCCGTCCCCCTGCCAAGACGCCTGCGCCCCGGCCACGAGCGGCGGGTGCTTCAGCAAGTGCAAACTGTTCGGCGGGTGCGGCCTGTTCAAGCACAACAGCGGCTGCGGCGGCGGCTGCGGCACCTCGACCAGCTACGCCCCGGCCACGCAGTGCGTGACCTCGTACCAGAACGTCACCCGGACCGTGATGGAACGCGTCGCCCAGACGACCGAAGTCATGGTCCCCGTGACCAAGTGCGTCCCCGTGACCATGAACGGCATGCGGGCCGTGACCAAGTGCGTCCCCGTGACGACCAACGAAACCTACGCCGTCACCAAGTGCGTCCCGGCCGTCAAGCACGGCACCCGCAAGGTGTGCGAAGTGGTCGCCGAGACCGTGATGCAAGACGTGACGACCGCCGAGTGCGTCGCCGTCAAGAAGTCCGGCAAGCGCATGGTCACCGAGTGCGTGACCGTGACGGAAGACCGCGACGTCACCGAAACGGTGATGGTCCCCAAGACGACGACCGTCCGCGTCGCCGTCACCGCTTGTGCCGCCCCGACCTGCGACACGTGCGCCCCGGCCCGCAAGCGCTGCTTCGGCGGGTGCCTGTCCAACCTGTTCCACATCTGCAAGTAAGTTTGCGGACGGAGCAACAACTGTAACGCCAGAGACCCCGCCCAAAAGGCGGGGTCTCGTCGTTGACGCGTCTCGCCCGACTCTGCCCTCACGTCGAAAGCGGGTCCGTTCCGGAACCGATGGTGGAGTTCAGTATGGTGTCGCATCCGAGGGGACGGGTGACGGCCGTTTACCTCACCCCCCGGCCC
>JAYUGD010000042.1:0-7395 GCA_043767785.1 Zavarzinella sp.
GGGGCGGGAGTCGGCGGGGACGGCAACGGCGGCATGCCGGCGTGATACGAGTTCACGCCCGAAGCGCAAGGGGATGTTCAGCGGGCTGAGGCGTTACGATTCTTTAGCGTTGGACTATTTCGGATCAGCCCGGGCACCGGTTACGCGCGGGCATTGATAGGTAGCGTAAATGCTGACGAGACCGATTGCAAGCGTCAACTCGGAGTTTTCCCATCCCGGTAATTTGACGGGTGCATCCAGTTTTTCTGGGGGTTTTCCTTACCCCGGCCACCCACAGCAAATCGGGTTTCACCCAGCCCCCTTCGCTCACTCTTCTGGCAGGTGTTCCAGCCACAGCGCGGCCGAGGCGTCGCTGGGCATGCGCCAGTCCCCGCGCGGCGACAGACTCACCGACCCCACCTTGGGGCCGTCCGGCAGGCACGACCGCTTGAACTGGTTGGCGAAGAACCGCGTCACGAACACGCGCAGCCATTTTCGGATTTCGGCGGCCGAGTACGGCTTGTCGAAGGTGGTTTGCCCCGCCAGATAGAGAATCTTCTCCGGCGGCGTGGCGTTCCGCAGGAAGTGGAACAGGAAGAAGTCGTGCAACTCGTACGGCCCGATGGACGACTCGGTGGACTGGGTTTTGCCAGCCGCATCGACCGGAAGGAGTTCCGGAGAGATTTCCGTCGCGACGACGGCCGCCAACGTGTCGCGGGCCGGCCCAGCGAACTCATTTTCGGCGGCCCACTTGACCAAGAACTTCACCAGCGTTTTCGGGATGCTGACGTTCGGGTTGTACATGCTCATGTGGTCGGCGTTGTAGGTACACCACCCGAGCGCCAGTTCGGACAGGTCGCCGGTGCCGACCACGAAGGCCGTGTTCATCAGCAAGTTCGTGCGGACGCGGGCTTGGACGTTCTCGAACGTCAAATCCTTGCGCTGGTCGGCCGTCAGTTTCCCGAGCAGACCGGCCAACGTCTCGTGCGTTAGCCCTTCCAACTTGATGCCGAACGGCGAATGACCGAGCGCCCGCATCTCGGCGAAGCAGAGCGGCCGAATGTCGATCTCGCGGAACGACACGCCGAGGTGGTTCATGAGGGCCTTGGCGTTGGTCAGCGTCTCTTTGCTGGTCCCGAAGCCCGGCATCGTCAACGCGCGGATACGGTCACGCGGGACGCCGAGGCTGTCGAGCGTTTTGCATAGCACCAACAGGGCGAGCGTCGAATCCAAGCCGCCGGAGACGCCGATGGAAACCGGCGGCGAGCCGATTTGCTCCAGGCGCCGGCCGAGGCCGGTGACTTGGATGTGGAAGATTTCCTCGCAGCGGTCCTTGAGTTCGCGCGACGCCGCCGGCACGAACGGGTGGGCCTCCACCACGCGGAGCAGTTTCTCCGGGGCGCGGCGTTCCGGCAAGTAAAAAGGGACGCGGCGGTAGTCCCGCTTCAACCCGTGGTCGAGGACGGCGTCCCCGAAGCTGCCGGTGAGTTGTCGGTTCATGCGCAGGCGGTCGAGGTCGATGTCCGTCGCTTGCAGAACGAGGTGCCGCTGGAAGCGCGGCGAGTCGCCGAGCAGCGTGCCGTTCTCGGCGATCAGGCAGTGCCCGCCGAAGACGAGGTCTGTCGTCGATTCGCCCCGGCCGGCCCCGGCGTACGCGTACCCGGCGATGCACTTGGCCGACTGCTGCACGACGAGGTCACGGCGGTACGCGGCCTTGCCGATGGTCTCGTTGCTCGCGGACAGGTTTAGCAGAACCGTGGCCCCGTGGGCCGCTTGAAGGGAACTCGGGGGCACGGGGCACCACAGGTCTTCGCAGATTTCCACGCCGACCGTCAGCCCTTCGACGTTGCCGGCGGGGAACAGCAAGTCAGTCCCGAACGGCACGACTTTCCCGAATAGAACGACGGACTTACTGATCGCCGTGGACGCCGGGGCGAAGAACCGGGCGTCGTAAAACTCCTTGTATGTCGGCAGGTACGTCTTGGGGACGACGCCCAAGACATTCCCGTCGGTGACGACGGCGGCACAGTTGAAAATCTGGTCATCGACGACGAGCGGCAGCCCGACGACAACCACGCCGGGGTACATGCGGGCCGTGGCGACTGCGACGGCTTGAAGGGCGTCGATGGCGCCGCGTTGCAGGGTTTGCTGGAAGAACAGGTCGTTGCAGGTGTACCCGGTGAGCCCCATCTCCGGGCCGACCAGCACATCGACGCCAAGCTCGGCGGCTTGGTGCATCGCGTCGATGGTGGCCGCGGCGTTGGCCCGCGGGTCGGCGAGTTTCAGCGGCGGGGCCATGGCGGCCACGCGGACAAACCCCATTCGAGACATCGCGGCCCTTTCGTCGTCAGGTGGGGAAAACCCGCCGGCGGGCGGCGGCCGTCTCCTGTTGCCTCATGGTACGGAACCGCGCCATCACGGCGGCCACATGGGGCGAGAGTTCCCAGCCGGCGTACTTCCCCCACGTCCGGTCGGCCCGGTCGGCTTGTTCCTCGAACGCCTCGCGGTAGACAATCCGGCCCTGATCCACCAACTTCACGAACAGCGGTTGCCCGTTGATCGCCTCGCCGGCTTCCGCAACAATCAGCCGGTCCCCGGACTCAAACACCCGCAGATAACCGCCGATGGACTCTTTGCCGGGCGAGTTGGAAAACTTCACGTTCGGCCGGTCGGCGGTGGCCGTCCGCTTGAACGCGGCGGCGACGGTGTCGCGGTGAACCAACCGCCACCAGTACCCGCCGGCGCCGGGGAAGAGCATCGTCGGCTCCAGCCCGGTCTTCTCGCGGAAGACGGCGTACACCTTTTTCACGGCCTCCGGGGTGACTTCGTCCTCGAAGACGATGAGCCGCGGCGGGATGCCGAGGGCGGCCATCTGCTGGAAGTACAGCACGCACTGGGCGGCGATGTCCCCGCTGTCCACGCGGACGCCGACGCGGTCGGTCTCCGGATGAGCGCGGATGACGCGCAGGGCGTTTTCCAAGCCAACGGTCTCCGCGTCCACCAAGTCGCAGAGCAACGACGCCGATCCCATTTTGGTCACGAAGCGGTCCATCATCTCGTACTCGGCCGCCGCGAGGGACTTGTCCAACGACTGGCTGGAACACATCATCTCGTGCCCGATCGTGCCGATGGACTGGAACAACTCGGGATACAGGAATTCGGCCGTGTCATTCGAGGTCAGTCGGCCGCGGCCGCCGACGTAGCGGGCCAGCAACAGGATGAGGTTGCACACTTCCACCGGGGCCGAGCGCAGGCCGAACTCGGCGTCCCGCGGCGTGGCGAGCTTCATCAGACGGGCCTTGGTGGCTTGGATCACCGGGGCGAAATACCGGCACATAGCCGATTCGAGGTAGGAAACGATGGCCCCCGGCCCGTCGAAGAAAAGGCACGGCATCCCGGCGAGAAACGTCTGCCCGCCGGGGAAGCCGTACACGTCCACGGGCAGGAAGATGTCTTGGCCGGGTTGGGTATCCAATACGGCGTCCCACGCTTCGGCCGGGAATGCCTTCACCGCTGATTTGTCCTGATACCACCGCCGGGCGAGTTCGATGTCGGCCCGCTTCAGCGGCCGGTGGAACCACTGGGCGAGCATGGCTTCGTGGCCCGTCATGATGAGTTGATTGCCCGCCCCTTCCTCGCCGATGCCTTTTCGCATGGTGAGACTGTACCCGGCCCGCTGCACCGCGATGTCCGGCACGGCCGTCCACATCGTCCGCTTGTAGGTGTCGGTCCCGCCGATGAAGCCGCCGAGGAGGAACAGCTTGCCGAAGAATTCCTCCCGCATGGCGAGGCGTTTCGCGGCGAAAGGGTCGTCGTCAATTCGACTCATGGGAATATCCTTGCTTCGACAATTGCGGAGTGCGGAGTTCGGAATGCGGAATCAAAACACCAATACCTGAGCGGGTAGGGTAGGAATGCTTCCTATTCCGCACTCCGAATTCCGAATTCCGCATTTGGCAGGATGACACGGAACACGGTCCGCTGGTTCTCCCGAGACCACGCGATGGTGCCGCCGTGGGCCTCGACGGACTGCCGGACGACGGCCAACCCGAGGCCGATGCCCTCCGGCTTGCCCGTCACAAACGGCTCGAACAGGCTGGCAGAAATCCCCGGTGGCGGGCCTGGCCCAGTGTCGTAGATGCTCAACTCCGCGAATCCGTCCTGAACGGTCAACCGCACGGCGACCTCGCCATTCTGGCCGACCGCCTCCACGGCATTGCTCACAAGGTTGGTCACGATGTCGTGCAGAGATGCCGGGTCGCCTGAGAGGGTGACGGCCTGGAGTGTGACATGCGCGTTCAGATAAATGTTCGCGTGTCGAGCCTGCGGGCCGAGCAATTCGACCACTTCGCCGACGATCTTCGTCAAGTCACACGGTTCACGTTTAGGAAGTTCGTTGCGGTTCAGGTCGATGAAGCGCCGCAGGTTCACTTCCATGAGCGTGAGTTGCCGGCCGGCGACGCCGATGGCCTCCGCGTCCGCCGAATCGCTCTGGGCGATGTCCAAGGCGAGCCGCGCGCCGGTGACGCTGTTGCGGAGTTGGTGGGCCAACCCGGTGGCGAGTTGCCCGGCGAAGCGCAGGCGTTCGGTCTTTTCGACGGCGGCTTGGAAACCCGCCAGCTTGGCGGCCATCTCGTTGATGGCCAGGGCCAAGTCCCGCAGTTCGTCGTTCGCGGCCGGCGGGGGAATCGGGCTGAAGTCGCCGCCGGCGATGGCCCGCGTCCGCGTTTGCAGGCGACGGATCCGCCGCACCAAGCGGTCCGCGAGGAAATACGTCAGCCCCACGGCCAACAGCCCGAACAGGAAACCGAGGAACGCCGGCCGCACCGCGTCCGCGACCACTTCGTTCAGGAGCGATTCGGGGTAGAAGACGTAAATGGCCGTCCCGGCTTCGGGGTGCGGATCTTTCAAAACCAAGCCGTGAACCCGGTAGGTGACGCCGTCAATGAGGACGGGCGGCCCGAGCGTCGTGCCGTCGTTCTCCGGCAACTCCGCGACGGCCGGCAATGTGACGGTTTTTTCTCCAAACGTCGTGATTCGATCATTCGGGGTCACGAGCAAAAACTCGGCCCCGGAGTATTGCTTGATTTGCTCGATGACCGGCGCTTTGAGCGGGTAACGCGAGGAGGTCAATGCGGCCGTGATGCGGCGAACCTGCCCGGCCACGCGCGCCTCGGCCCGGCGGGCGGCGACGGCGGCGCTCCACCAACTGCCGGCCACCGTGCCGGCCAGCACGATCCCCAGCGGGATGAGCAATCGGTAGCGGATGCCCAACCGCACGTTTGGGGAATCTCCGGAAGGGGTCACGGCGGGATTCTGACGGCCGACGCCGCACGGGTGTTATAATATCGCCTTGCCGCGACCGGCCGGCCTTTCCCGGCGGGCGGCGTCATTCCAACCGAGGTGTTCATCGTGTCCGTGAGTTTGGCCGTGGTGGGGGCGACGGGTGCCGTCGGCGATTTGATCCGGAAGGTTCTGGAGGAGCGGGACTTCCCGGCGAAGACGATCAAATTCTTGGCCTCCGCGCGCAGCGCCGGGAAAGCGGTCGAGTTCCGCGGGAAACAGCACCCGGTCGAGGAAATTCGGCCCGAGGCGTTCGCGGGCGTGCAGATCGTCCTCTCCAGCACGCCCTCGTCGGTCAGCAAGGAATACGGGCCGATCGCCGCCAAGCACGGCGCCATCGTCGTGGACAATTCGTCTGCGTGGCGCATGGACCCGCAGGTGCCGCTCGTCGTGCCGGAAGTCAACGCGGACGAGTTGAAGAACATCCCCAAGGGCATCGTCGCCAACCCGAACTGCGTCGCGATTCCGCTGTGCGTGGCCCTTCACCCTTTGCGAAAACTCGCCACGGTAAAGCGCGTGATCGTGTCCACATATCAGTCCTCCTCGGGGAAGGGCGCCACCGGCCTCGCGGACTTCGAGCAACAGCTCGGCAGTTTCGTGAAGGGGGAGCCGGTCGTCGCCAAGGCCCACCGGGCGCAGTTGGCCGGCAACATCATCACGTTGGACTGGACGCTCGACCCGAACGGGTACACGGAAGAGGAAAACAAGGTCGTCAACGAGACGAAGAAAATCCTCGGCGACCCGTCCATGAGCGTGTCGCCCACGTGCGTCCGCGTGCCGGTGCGGGTCGCGCACTGCGAGTCCGTCAACATCGAATTCGACCGGCCCGTGAGCGTGGAAGCGGCGAAGGAGGCGTTGCGGAACGCCCCCGGCGTGATCTTGATGGACGAGGCCAAGGGGGAGTTCCCGCAGCCGATCTTGGCCGCCGGGCACGACGCCACGTTCGTCGGCCGCGTCCGCCAAGACCTCGGCCACCCGAACGCCTTGAACCTCTGGCTCGTCGCCGACAACTTACGCAAGGGGGCGGCGACGAACGCCGTCCAGGTCGCCGAAGAGTTGATTAAACGGGGCATCGTGAAGGGCTGACGCCGCCGGCCGGCCGACCATGAGGAACCTCAAACTCGTCCTGTCTTACGACGGGACGGATTTCAACGGCTGGCAGACGCAACCGGGACTTCGCACGGTTCAGGACACGCTGGAAACGGCGGTAGAGCAAATCACCGGGTCACGGCCGCGGGCGAACGCCAGCGGCCGGACGGACGCCGGGGTCCACGCGGTGGGGCAAGCGGCCAACTTTCACACGCCGACGCCATTGGACCCCGCCGTCCTCCTCAAGGCGATGAACGCCAAGTTGCCGGACGACATCGCCGTACGGTCGTGCGAAGAGGCGTCGGAAACGTTCGACGCTAATCGAGATGCCGTCCGCAAAATGTACCGCTACGTGATCCGGGACACCAACATCCGCGACCCGTTTCAACGCAAGTTCTACGCCGTCAGCAAACAAGCGCTGGACGCGGCCGTGATGCACCACGCGGCCCAAGCTCTGGTGGGCACGCACGACTTCCACAGTTTCGAGACCGACTGGCCGAACCGGGCCACCAGTGTCCGGACCGTGACGCACCTGAGCGTGACCCGCGCCGGCGAATACATTTGGCTGGACGCGGAGGCCGACGGCTTCTTGTACAACATGGTGCGGACCATCGCCGGCACGCTGATGAACGTGGGGCGCGGGTTCTGGCCGGCTGAAAAAGTCGCCGCGATTTTGAAGGCCGAAGACCGCCGTGCGGCCGGGCCGACCGCCCCGGCCGCGGGGCTGTTCCTAATGAGGGTGACGTATTGAGTTCGCCGCACCACTACCCCGCCGCCCTGACCGTCACGCCGTTCACCGGAACGCTGAACGCCACCGTGGCCGTCCCGGGGTCCAAAAGTCTGACCAACCGGGCGATGGTGTTGGCCGCCATGAGTCCGCGCTGCACCCTCACGGGGGCGTTGCAGAGCGAAGACACGGAAGTCATGATCGACTGCCTTCGCCGACTCGGCTGGCGCGTCACCGAGGCGTGGGACCGGCACGAA
>JAYUGD010000043.1:0-7395 GCA_043767785.1 Zavarzinella sp.
CATGCTGGGCTTGGGGTGCGGCGCGCGGGCGTACACCCGCGGGCTGCACTACTCGCAAGGGTACGCGGTCGCCCAACGGACGGTGGGCGAGTTGATTGAGGAGTACACCCGGCAGGCCCCCGAGGACTTCGCGGTGATCCGGCACGGGTTCCCGCTCTCGGAAGACGAACAGCGGCGCCGACACCTGTTGCTGGGCTTGCTGCAAAGCCCCGGCCTCGACGTGACGCAATACGCCGCCCGGTTCTGCGGGAATGTCGGCGATCACTTCCCGCAACTGCGCGAGTTGGTCGCGCTCGGCTTCGCGGAATGGGCGGGTGATCGGTTGCGGCTGACGCCGGCGGGGTTGGAGCGGTCCGACGCGATCGGCCCGTGGCTCTACTCCCGCGCGGTGCGCGCGCGGATGGACGTGTATGAATGGCGCTGACCCTCTCGATCCTGTACCGCGGGCCGCTGTCGAGTTGCAACTACGACTGCGGGTACTGCCCGTTCGCCAAGCGCCGTGAGTCGGCCGCGGAGTTGGACGCGGACCGCCTCGCCCTGGGCCGCTTCGTGGACTGGGCGGAAAGGCGCCCGGCGGGAGATTCTTTGCGCGTCCTGTTCACGCCTTGGGGTGAGGCCCTGACGCGGAAGTGGTATCAGACGGCGCTGGCCCGACTGTGTGGCATGGCCCATGTTGAGAAGGCCGCGATCCAGACGAACCTCTCCGCGGGATTGTCTTGGCTGGACGGGTGCGACCTGTCCAAGTTGGCCCTGTGGGCGACGTACCACCCGACGCAAGTGTCGCGCGAGACGTTCCTGAGCCGATGTCGGGAACTAAGTGCCCGCGGCGTGGCGTACAGCGCCGGCGCCGTGGGGACGCGGGAACACTTCGGCGAGATTGAAGCGCTGCGCGCCGAACTCCCCGTGGGGGTGTACTTGTGGGTGAATGCGTACAAGGACGTGCCGGACTACTACACGGCGGCCGAGGCGGCGTGGCTCGGCGCTGTGGACCCGCACTTCCGCTTCAACAACGCCCGGCACCCCAGCCGCGGCCGGCCGTGCCGCACGGGCGAACATGTTATTTCCGTGGACGGCAACGGGGACGTGCGCCGCTGCCACTTCGTCAAAGAGGTGATCGGCAACTTGTATGAACCGGGCGTCGAGGCCGCGTTGCGGGAGCGGCCGTGCCCGAACGCCACGTGCGGGTGCTACATCGGCTACGTCCACATGCCGGACCTCGGGCAGGCCCAAATCTTCGGGGACCGCCTGCTCGAGCGCATCCCGCTTCACGTCTCCGCGAGCGGCCGGTAATCGGCGGGGTCGTCGAACCCGGCCAGCCACGCGGCCGCGTGCCGGCAGGTGGCCGTCGCGGGCGGCACGCGCAGCACGTACCGCCGGGCCGTGGACGGGCAGTTCAGCGTCACGCACACCAGCGCCTCGTCGCCCGGCAAGTCGATCCGCAGCAACCGCCGGTCGCCGCCGGGGTCGCGGTCCTTGTCCAATTCTTGAGCCTTCACTTGCTCGAAGAACCAGTCGAACCCGACGCGCTCCAGCATCACCCGCCGGACCTCGGCGTTCCGCTCGGCGAGGATTTCTTCCGTGGTCAGCGTCTCCGGTCGCAGGGCAATCCGCTCCGAGACCGTCACCCCGCGCCAGCGAATCTGCACGCCGTGGACGGACTCCGGGAGCACGGTGATCCCCGCGCCGCCCACGTCGATCCACGAGCGGACGTCCAAGCCCTCGGGCAACGCTTTGATGCGGGAACAATTGCGCAGGTCGAGCCGGGCCACGGCCGTCAGGCCCGGCGGCAGCGTGACGAAATTCGTGCCGGCGAGGTTCAACTCCCCGCAGCCGAGCCGAATGTCGGCCGGCCACTCCCGCAACTGGGCGCACCCTTCGAGGTTCAGGAACGTCACCGCCAGCCCGGCCGGCAACGCCGCCAGGGCCGTGCAGCCGCGCAGGTTGAGCGTGCCGAGCGTCAGGCCGGCGGGCAGCGATTCCAGTTGGAGCGAGTCGCGCAGGTCGAGCCGATAGTCCACGCGAATGTCGGCCGGGACGGTCGTCAGCCGCGAGCCGGCGGCGATCACCTCGTTGCACGCCAGCCCGGTCGGCAATTCGGTGATTTGCGGACAGTTTTCGATGACCAACTTGCGGACGTGCAAGCCTTCCGGCAGGCGGCGCAGGTTTGGGCAGTCGGCGAGCGCCAAATGGCCGGCGCGCAGTGACGGCGGGAGGGATTCGACCTTGGACCCGCTGATTTTTAGCGGCCCGTCGACCGCCATGTTCGCCGGCGCCGTCCCCGCGAGAATTTGGGCGACGGCGTCATTGGGGGCCGTCGCCGTGATGGCTGTCGTCATGGCAGGACTTCCTCCGTTAATCGCGGACGGTGCGAATTTCCTCGGGGCTGTACTCCCGCTGCTGCCAGACGCGGTAGACGCCGGCGGCCAGCGTGATCGGCCCGTGCTCCTGGTGAATCAGCGTCGCTTCGGCGGCAGTCACGCGAAGAAACAGGGACGCCCCCGCGCGGTACAGTTTGGCCGATTGAGCGTCGGCGATCCGGTGGCTGTGCCCCGTCATCTCGCCTTCGGCGAGCGTGAGGTGCGGCAACAGCCGCGCGTCGCCGGGGACTTGGGCCGCCTGTTGGATGTAGATGTCGCCCTGGCGCCACATGACGGAATCCGTTTCGGAAGGGTTGGTAGTGGTGGAACTGTATCACGGCGGGCGCCGCGGTGCAATCTTGGCAGCGGCCGCCCGAGCTTCTTGCGCGTCTCCTGCGAGCCTTGAATTCCCCCCGGCGTCACGGCTTCAGGTGTTTGTCCAGGAACTCGTAGGCGGTCTTGCGGGCGGCCTCGGGGAAGTCGTGGGCGGAGTCGGGGTGGATGGCCCTCAGGTGGTCGGCCGCGTTCGCCGCTTTGTAGGCCGGCTCGGCCGCCGCGATCACGTCTTTCACCCCGGCCACCGCGAAGTTGTCGTCCCGCACCGGGGCCACCGCCAGGAACGCCCGCGGGGCGAAACTCGTCACCACGTCCGGGAAGTCGAACGGCACCTTTTTCGGGTCGTTGCCGTACTCGGCCGCGATGCGCGGCATGTAGCGGTCGCTCGTCCAGCCCTTCAGGTTGCCGTTGTAATACTTGGGGAAGCTGGTGAACCCACAGCACGACACGATGGCCGTCAGCCGCTCATCGAACGCGGCCGTGAACATCGCGTTGTGCCCGCCGAGCGAGTGGCCGATGACGCCGACGCGGTCCTTATCCACGCCCGGCAGCGCTTGCAACAGGTCCACCGCCCGCATGTTGTTCCAGATCGCCTTCATCGACCCGGACTGGTAGTCGCCGCGCTTGACCGCCGCCTGGAAGTCGTACTTGTACTCGCCGAAGCTCGGGTAGTCCGGGGCGAGGCAGACGTACCCGCGCGTGACGAGGTGCTCGGCGTACCAGAGATTCGGGTTGCCCCCGAGGCCGACCGGCTCGTCCTTGCCGACATTGTTGGTCTGGTGGAGGCACAGCATGGCGGGCCGCTTGCCGGCTTTGCCCGTGGGGACGAGCAGCCACGCCGGGACGCGGTCCCCCTTCTCGGCGGCGAACGTGAGTTTCGTGCGCGTGTAGCCGGCGAGCTTTTCTTCGGCGCCGAGTTTCACGTCGAGCGGCACCGTGCGGTCCGCGGCCGGCAGCGGCCCCATCGCCAGTTCCATCTTCTTGCGGATGGCTTGGCGGTCCGGCTCGGCGGCCGCGGAAAAGAGGGGCAGGGCGAGGGAAAGAGACACGGCCAATTGGAGCGGGAGTCTGGGCATGGCGGACTCGGTGCGGTAGAAGAGTGACAACCCCCGAGCCGCGGCGACACGGGGACCAGAACCGTTTTATTCCCCCGCGCCCGAGGTGCGAGCCATGACGCGACGAATGGTCTTGATGTGCGTGCTGTTCGCGGGCGGCATCCTCGGCGAGCATGCCGGAACCTTCGGCGCCGAGAAGTCCCCCGGCCTGCCCGAGCGGGACGGGGCGGTCGAGATCGCCGCCCAGGAATGGCCGCGGCGGCCGGGGCCGCGGACGGTTCGCGTCCTCGTCCATTACCCGCAGGGGAAGCTGGAGAACGTCTCAGCCAAGACGGGCCTGATGCTCTCCCTGCACAACTGGGGCGGGACCGATTTCGTGGGGACGGCCAATCCCCGGGAGTTGGCCAATCGCCTTAACCTTGTTGTCTTGGGCGTCAATTACCTGCAAAGCGGCGCCAAGGAATCGCTCGACGGCCCCGAGCCGTACGACTTCGGTTACCTGCAAACGCTCGACGCTTTGCGAGCGCTCCATTACGCCTTCGACGGTCTCAAGACCGCAGGCAAACCCTTCGCGGAGGGGCGGGTCTATTGCACGGGCGGGTCCGGCGGGGGCAACCTCACCCTGATGGCCAACAAATTCGCCCCCCGCACGTTCGCCTGCGTCGTTGACTTGTGCGGCATGCCGAAGTTGAGCGACGACTTTGCCTTCAACGGGTACGGCCCCTCGCTCAACGCCCGCTACCACAAAGACCCCAAGAACCCGAATGCCCTTTCCATCGACGAGCAGGAGATCCGCTACGTCGGCAACCCGGCCCACCTCGCCCTGATGAAGAAGCGGCAGCCGACCGCGAAGATCGTGGTCGTTCACGGCGTCGAGGACATCACCTACCGCGACGCCGGCGAGATGGTTCGCTGGATGAAGGAGGCGGGTCTGGATGTCGAACCGCATTTCATCAAGAAGGAACACGTTGACGGCAAGGTCTTCACCAGCGCCGGCCACGCCCTCGGGAACCGCACCGAAATCGTCTTCAAGACGGCCGGGAAATACCTCGACCCCGCCAGCCCCGCGATGCTGGCCCGGCCCGGTAAGACCGACTTCGAGCGCCGCGAGAAACTGACCTACCCCACGGCCAACGGCCAGTTCGTGATCTCCTATGAGGCCGGCTTCCCGGTCGGCTCCTTCGAGCGCGCCGCTGAGACGCCCGCCTA
The DNA here is from genome assembly GCA_043767785.1 of Zavarzinella sp. Lineage (GTDB taxonomy): Bacteria > Planctomycetota > Planctomycetia > Gemmatales > Gemmataceae > Zavarzinella. The sequence goes on from JAYUGD010000043.1 coordinate 4,958, forward strand.
TCCCGACCCGACGGACCTCATGACCGTCTGGGAGGCTCCCGGCAAGTTCAAGCCTGTAAAGACGGTGGCCGATTGGGAGACGCGGCGCGGCCACACCGCGGAACGGATGCAACTCGTTCAAGGGCCGTTTCCGCCCACGCCGTTGATCTGGGCGCCGTTGAGCGTCGCCAGCCAAGGGGAGACGGTGGCGGGCAAGGTGCGGCGAATCAAGTTGACGTATCGGTCGGACACCACGAGCGAAGTCCCCGCGTACCTGTTCCTCCCCGCGGGGGTGCTCCCCGACCAGAAGCCGGCCAAGAAGTTGCCGGCGGTTCTGTGCCTGCACCAAACCACGAAGGCGGGGAAGGACGAGACCGCGGGGGTGCGGGGGAACCCGGACATGAAGTACGCCCTGGAATTGGCCGAGCGCGGCTTCGTCACGTTCGTCCCCGATTACCCGGAGATGGGCGAGCACCGCGTCACGGGCAAGCCGACCCACGGCTACCAGAGCGGGTCGATGAACGCGGTCTGGAACAACGTCAAGGCCGTCGATTACTTGCGCTCACTCGATTACGTCGATCCCGACCGCATCGGCGTCATCGGGCACTCGCTGGGGGGCCACAACGCGATCTTCACCGCCTTCTTCGACCCGCGCATCAAGGCGGTCGTTTCGAGTTGCGGCTTCACAAACTTGCGAAAAGACGACCTCCCGAGCTGGACCGGCCCGACGTACATGCCGCGGATCAAGACCGTCTACGACAACGACATCCGCAAGCTCCCCTTCGACTTCCACGAACTGGTGGCCGGGTTGGCCCCCCGCCCGTTCCTGGCCTGCGCCGCCGAGAAGGACGACGACTTTGACGCCTCCGGCGTGCGCGACGTGATGAAAGCCGCCGCCGCAATCTATCGCCTCTACGGCGCCGAAAAACACCTCGAAGCTATCTATCCCGACGCCCCGCACTCGTTCCCTGCCGAAACGCGCAAGAAGGCGTACGACTTCCTCGCGGAGAAGTTGGGCGTTCGGTAACGCCGCCCCGACCGCATACGAAAATCGTTTTGGTTCCGTTTAAACTCTCCTTGGAACTCCTCCAATGCCGTTCACCCGTCGAAGTATGTTGACCTCCGCCGGCGTGCTGGCGGTCGGCCGGGCGTTTATTCCCGAACCGGTCGCGGAGGCGCAGAACCCCGCGGCCCAGGTCGGGGACCGGACCTCGTCGATCCGCATTAAGAGTCTCACCGCGAAGCCGGTCGGGCCGAAGGTCTTTGTCAAGATCGAGACGAACCACGGCGTCACCGGGTGGGGCGAGATCGACCAACTGGAGCCGAAGGTGGCCGCCGCGCTCGCCCAATCACTGTTTGAACTGCTCGACGGCGAGAACCCGACGCGGATCGAATACCTCTGGCAGAAGCTCTACCGCGCCCACCGCGACATGCGGGGCGGGCCGTTCATGGTCCACACCATCGCCGGCATCGACATGGCCCTGTGGGACATCACCGGCAAGTTGTGGGGCGTCCCCGTGTACCGCATCCTGGGCGGGCCGACGCGGGACAAGATTCGCGTTTACCCCTCCGCGAAGGCGACGAAGCCCGGGGCGGGGCCGGCCGAGTTCGTCGGCACGCCGGCCGACGTTCAGCGGTACGTCGAGTACATCCAAGGCGAGCGGAAGAAGGTCGGGCCGGACGGCATCGTCATCTTCGACGCCCACTGCGCCTTGCCGCCGGCGTTCCTGATCCAGTTGGCCGCCGCCCTCGGCCCGACCGATGTCGCGTTCATTGAAGAGCCTGCCGTGCCGGGGAACATCGAGGTGTTCAAGCGGCTGAAGGCGGCGATCAAAATTCCGCTGGCGACCGGGGAGCGGGACCGGACGCTTTGGGAATTCCTCCCCTACCTCACGGAACGGTGCATCGACATTCTTCAACCCGACTGCGCCCACTGCGGCGGGATCACGCAAATGAAGAAGATCGCCACGCTCGCCGAGGCGTTCCACGTCCCGCTCGCGCCGCACGGCGTCACGACCGACCTCGGCGTGTCCGCGAGCCTCCACGCCTCCGCCGCCGTCCCGTTCTTCCTCATCCACGAGTACTACCCGCAGATCACGCCCGCGGGCCTCGTGAAGAAGACGTGGTCGGTGGACAAGGACGGCTACGCCTCGCTCCCGCAGGGGCCGGGCCTCGGCGTCGAGATCGACGAGGCGAAGCTTGAAGAACTCGCCAAGAAGCCGCACAAGGCCGAGTGGCCGACCCGCGGCCGGCTAAAGGACGGGTCCATCGCCGATTATTGACGCCGCTTCGCCGCAGACACATCTGTTTTCACCGCCGTGAGGCGGTCGCGTTGGAGTCCCGCTTTTAAGCGGTCTTGGGCCTGAGACCCAAGGGCGGCCGGCGAACCGAGTCTTCGAGGGTTTGCCTTTCAAGCGGCGACTGACGAGCCGCGGGGTTGATCCCCGCGGGAGGACTCA
>JAYUGD010000044.1:0-2622 GCA_043767785.1 Zavarzinella sp.
CCGGCCGTTCGTGCGATTCTTGCGCATTGAAGCGGCCGGGGGCATGGTCTTGATGGCTTGCACGGCGTTGGCATTGGCGCTGGCGAACATCCCCGCGACGGCTGACGCCTTCCATCACTTTTGGCACACGCCCACGTCGATAGGCATCGGCGAGTTCGCCCTGAACAAGCCGTTGGAGTTTTGGATCAACGACGGGCTGATGACCATCTTTTTCTTCGTCGTCGGGTTGGAGATTAAGCGGGAGATGGTCCACGGGGAACTGCGTGACCCGCGGACGGCGGCGTTGCCGCTGCTCGGGGCGGTGGGGGGCATGGTGGCCCCGGCCGGCGTTTACTTGCTGTTCGAGTCCGGCCCCGGCCGCAACGGCTGGGGCATCCCGATGGCCACGGACATCGCCTTCGTGGTCGGCTTCCTCGCGCTGCTGGGGAAGCGCGTCCCCTCGGGGCTGAAAATCTTCCTGCTGTCGCTCGCCATCGCGGACGACATCGGGGCCGTGCTGGTGATCGCCGTCTTCTACTCGACGGACTTGTCGTTCGTGTTCCTCGGCTTGGGCGGGGCGGGTTTCGCCTTGATCCTGTTGATGAGCCGCATCGGCGTGCGGGCCGTCCCGCTCTACGTGCTAGTCGGGGCGGCGATTTGGCTGTGCTTCCTGAAGTCCGGCGTCCACCCCACCATCGCGGGCGTGATCCTCGGCCTGATGACGCCGACGGCGGCCCATATTGGAGAGAACCTGTTGGCGGCGATAGTAGGCCACGTCTATATGAGCCGGCCGGACCTGTTAAAGCAAAATCAGCCCGGTGTGTTGGAGTCCCTCCAGTTCTCTGCCCAAGAGGCCCGGTCGCCGCTCGAACGGCTGGAAACCTTGCTGCACCCGTGGGTGGCCTTCTTCGTGATGCCGGTGTTCGCCCTCGCCAATGCCGGCGTGACCGTGGAACCCGCGGCCGTCACCAGCGCCGTCGCCCTCGCCGTGGCCGCCGGGTTAGTGGTCGGCAAGCCGGTTGGCATCACGCTGTTCTGTTGGCTGGCCGTGAAAATGAACGTCGCCCGCCTGCCGGCGAATGTGACGTGGCCCGTCATGGCCGGGGCCGGCTGCCTCGGCGGCATCGGCTTCACCATGTCGATCTTCGTCGCCGGCCTGGCGTTGCGGGGCGAGCTGCTGGACGCCGCCAAGATCGGCACCCTGGCCGGCTCGTGCGTGAGCGCGGCCTTGGGGTGCGGCGTGTTGGTGATGACGACGCGCCAAATGACCGATGACCGGGCGTAGTCCGGCGACGAGAACTCCCGGCCCCTGTTCAACCACCCGCCCCCGCGCATACGATGGAGTACCGACCGCCCTCTTGACGAAGGATTGTCCATGAAGACCGTCAGCCGCCTGTTGCTCGCCGCCGGGATGTTCGCCGTCGCCGGGGCGGGGCTTTACCGCGGACTCCCGCTCGCCGCCCAGCCCGGCGCGGGGAAAGTCGAATTGCCGCTGCTGGCGCCGGTGAACACGAAGGAGCCGGAGTTTTCGCCGGAGGAGTCCACGAACATCGTCGTCTACGAGAAGGGGAACCGCAGCGTGGTGAACATCACCAACAAGGCGGCCAACCCGGACGACATCTTCGGGGGCGGGGCGACGCGCACCGGCAGCGGGTCCGGCAGCGTCCTCAACAAGCAGGGGCACATCCTCACGAATTACCACGTCGTTGAGGAGGCCGACACGCTTTCCGTCAATCTCTTCGACGGCAGCTCGTACCCGGCCAAGGTCGTCGGCGCCGACCCGAACAACGACGTGGCCGTCGTGAAGATCGACGCCCCGGCCGAGAAGCTCTTCCCCATCGGCTGGGGCGACTCCAACAAGTTGCTGGTGGGCATGAACGTCTACGCCATCGGCAATCCGTTCGGGATGGACCGCACGCTGACCACCGGCATCATCAGCAGTTTGAACCGCACGCTGAAGTCCGAGAACAACCGCGTGATCCGCGGCGTGATCCAGACGGACGCCGCCATCAACCCCGGCAACTCCGGCGGCCCGCTCTTGAACCGCCGCGGCGAGATGATCGCCATGAACACGGCCATCGTCGGCCGGGCCAACCAGTCCAGCGGCATCGGCCTGGCCGTCCCGGCGAACACCGTCCGCCGCGTGGTGGAGGAACTCATCAAGCACGGCCGCGTGATCCGGGCGGACGCGGGCATCGAGAGCGTGTTCCAGTCCCCTCAAGGCTTGCTGGTCGGCCGGCTCACCGCGGACGGCCCCGCGGAACAGGCCGGCTTAAAGGGGCCGCTGCTGCGGACGGTCCAGCGCAACGGCGTCGCCTCCCGACAAATCGACCGCAGCAAGGCCGACCTGATCGTGGCCGCCGACAACAAGCCCGTCCGCACGCTGGACGACCTGCTGACGATCGTCGAGTCCCACAAGCCAGGCGAGGACGTGACCCTCTTCATCCTCCGGGCCGGGGCCAAGCTGACGGTGACGGTGAAGCTGGGTGAGGCGAAGGAATGACTTCGGGATGACAAGGTGTCCGGGTGACAAGGTGACAAGGTGACAAAACCGAGTGAGCCGAGGGCCGTCAGGCCCCGGGTGGTGCGCTCCAGCCCAACACCCGGCGGCTTACGCCGCTCGGCTCACTCGGTTTTTGTCAC
>JAYUGD010000045.1:0-7368 GCA_043767785.1 Zavarzinella sp.
TTTCTCGCAAAGTTCGCAAAGAGGCAAAGCTCGCAAAGAAGCAATTTAAAAGCGTTAAGGACCGTGCGGATCAGTGATCAATCGACCCTTTCGTTGACCCCTTTGCGAGCTTTGCCTCTTTGCGAACTTTGCGAGAAATGCCTTTGTTTCTATTCCTCGACCCGCTCCGCGTAGAAGCCCGCCTCGCGCTCGGCCAGTTTCGTTGTCCCGGCGATGCCTTTGCCGTTGCCGGTGAACATGTAGCCGGTGAACGTCTGGGACGTGGCCGGGAACTTCACGGTGAACGTGATCTGGTGCTTGGGGGTGCCGGCCTTGCCGGAGACTTCGTACTCGCGGCCGTCGCGATCGGAGACGAACACCCCGCCGACTTCGCCGGCCTCATTGATCTCCAGCCGCAGTTCGCCGGTGCGGCGGCCGTCGTCGGACATCTTGTACTTGCCGGCGAAGAACCGCGTTTCGAACACTTCCCCGGCCACGAACTTTGCCGGCTTCTTCGGCACCACGCCGGCCAGCGGCTTCGTCAACGTGTACAGCTTCGCGTCCTTGATCGGCTTCACCGTGAACTGGTTGGCGTCCTTCTCGTTGGGGACGACCAGCAAGTCGCCGCCGATGGCCTCCGGGACCACTTGGCCGATGTCGAGGCTCACCCGCAGCGACGGATACACTTGGATGTTCGCCCCCTGCGCCAGCACGGCCCGCTCCGTGGTGCCGCGGTAGGTGACGTACTTGTCGATCAGCAGCATCGAGGCCGACTTGTCCGCCCCGAGCTTTTGCCGGGCCGGCTGGACCAGCAGTCGGCAGTACCGCTTGTCGTTGGTGACGACGATCAGCATGGCCGACGGCGAGTCCGGCAAGCCGCCGGTCAGGTCGCTGAGTTGTTCGGACGTGAGTTCCTTGGCCTCCTTCACGGAGCCGTCCGTCACGGCCTTGGTCAGCACGGGGAGGGTGTAGTAGTCGAACTGTTCCGCATGCAGGGACGCGGCCACCGCGGCCAGCGACAGGAGAGCCAAGCGACGCATGACGCGACTCCGATAGGGGATGGGGGGAGTTTACCCGTTGGCCGACCGGGGGCAATGACCAATGACCAATGACCGCGGTCGGTTTTAGTTTTCAGCTCCAACGGAGCGTCCGCTTGTAGCCAGGCCCGGGAGGGCCTGGTTCACGCGGGCAACATGTTTTCAAGCCCTGAAGGGGCGGCCGGAACTAGGTGCCTGCTCCGGCCGCCCCTTCAGGGCTAAAATCCATTTATGATCGTGGTTCCAGGCCCTCCCGGGCCTGGCTACAAGCGGACGCTCCGTTGGAGCTGAAATCCAAAACCGACCGCGTCATTGGTCATTTGCCTTCTCGCTCATCCGACTCCTGCCCGCGCTGGTAGATGGGCAGGTAGCGGTACTCGACGGTCAACGCCAAGATGGCCATGGCGGTGCAGTAATTGATGCCGGCCACCGCGTCGTCCGCCAAGCCGCCCTGCCAGAAGCCGCCGGGTTTCGGCGGATACTGGGTCAGCAGCAGGTAGTGCAGCACCTCGCGGTAAATCTTCCAGTAGTTGTTCGGGGTGCGGTTCTCGCCGGCCTGGCCGGGGTCGTCCCCGATTTGGAACATCGCCTGAGAGGTGTAGTAGATGCCGTAGAAGAAGTGCGGCCGGGCTTGGTTGAGGATGTTCTCCTTGCGGATCAGGTAGCTGGCCGCCCGCAGGGACTCGTTGGAGGCGTGGTACTCCTTGCCGCACAGCTCCAAGGAAAGAATGCTGGCCCCGGTGCAGGGGACCGTGACCGGGGAGTAGTTCGTGTAGCGGTAGCCGCCGACTTGCGGGTCGTAGCACCGCTTGATGTAGCCGACGGCCCGCTCGACCATTTCCGGCGGCACGTCACACCCGACGTTCTTGGCGGCGCGCAGGGCCATGACCTGCCAGCCGGTGACGCTGATGTCCGCGTCCGCGCCGTCCGGCGTGTAGCGCCAGCCGCCGTTCTTCTCCCCCCGGCCACACTGGGCGGCGCGGATGAGCCGGACGGCTTTGACGAGTTGGGCCCGCAGCCCCTCGGCCTGCTGGCGGTCCGGCATCAGCCCGACGACCTCGGCGACCATGAGCGTGCAGATGCCGTGCGAGTACATCTGCGTCATGCCGAACTGGTTGGCCGCGAACATGCCGTTCTGCTGCTGCTGGCGGGCGACGAACACCACGCCGCGCTCGATCTGCGCCCCGTACTTCCCCTCCCCGGGGACGTGCCCGGCCGAGAGAAACGCCATGACGCACAGGGCCGTCACCGCCGGGTCCCGCAGGCCGGCGTTGTTGCCAAAGCCCATGCCGAACGGCTGCCGCCCCGCGCCCGAATTCCACGACCCGTCCCCGTTCTGCGACTTGGCGAGGTACTCAATCCCCTGCTCGACGGCGACCTCAAACGCCTCTTTCGGCTTCGCCCCTTGGGCGAAGCCGAGCGCCGGCAACGTGAGCAACAGGAAGACGGGAAGGATTCGCATGGTGCTTCCAGCATACGCGGGTGCGGGCGGGGGGTGCAAGGGGGCGGAAGTGTCAATCGCGCGGAGCGACTTCCGCCGTTCCCTTGGCGATGCGTTCGGGGATTTCAGCCGGACGGACCGCGTGGACGGCGGCCCGGAGACTCGCCGCGTGGCGCAGCGTCGCCCGCGGTTGCGGCTGCGCATCGTTTGGGACATCTTGGCGGTTGACAAGCCACGCGCCGGCAATCGGCCCGTCGTGACTCAAGTCCACGACCCAGAGACGGGGTTGCCCCAACGCCTCGCGGACGGTCAGGCGGCCGCTTTCAAGGTCGGCGACGACGGCCGCCGTGACGGGGGCGACGAGAAAGCGAGACCGCGTCTCATCCTCGTCACTCCAACATGCCAAGCACAGCGAGCCATCGGCGTCCAGGACGGTGAAGATGCGCGGGCCGTCGTAGTAGTTCAGGACGCGGACCGGCTCGAACGGGGCAAACCGTTTCGCGTCCGCCGGCGTCCCCTTGAGTTCCCACATCACTCGACCTCCTGAACGACCGCGAACAGACTCGCCCGGTCCACGCCCTCATACGCCCACCACGTCGTGTGCGTCGGCTGTTGCCCCGGCGTGAGTATCGCCTTGCCGTGGGGCGCCACGAGCGTCGCCTTGGCGATTTTCTTCCCCAGCCGCGGGAGCAGGCTCTGCTGGTTGACGGCGTCCTCCACGCGGCGAAACACCGACAGCCCGCACCGCAGACACGGGTCGGCCTTCGGCAGCCGGCCCGTCTCGTGATGGCTCCGCATGTCCGCGGCCGACGGCGGGTCATCTTTCACGATGCGGAAGACCTCGCCGTCCGCGTCGGGCGTGTCCGCCGCCGGGCAGCCACTCGGCCAGTCTTCGGGAAAGGTCATGGGCGAACCCGTCGGCCGGCCGAATCGTGCGTTCAGCATACGCGGGCGCGGCGGGGGGACGCAAGAGTAAGCGTTGTCATGGCTCGCCAAAACGCCGCGGCCCTCTACCCCAACTCCATCGTCGTGATGCCGAAGATTCGGCCGGTGTCCGCGGTCGGCGGGCCTTGCGTGTACATGCGGGCGGTCCGGAACGCTTCTTTCAAGCCGAAGCGGCTGACCAACTCGGCGGCGGCGGGATTGGCGGTCGCTTCCGGGGCGTCCACGCAGAACGGCTGGCTGCCGACCTCGCGAGTCAAGCTGCCGAGCAAGGCATCCGCGGCCGTGATGTCGTCGGCGAACAGGGGGCCGACCTTGAACCCGTCGGCGCTGCGGCGAATCACCCCGAACCCGGCCAAGCGGCCTTCTCGGAGATAACCCAAGGCCACCGACTCCGGCAACTGAAGCCACGCCCGCAGGAAGGTCGGCCGCGGCGCCGGGAAGCAACGTCGGTCGTAGGCAAGCACGTCCTCGAACGGGACCGACGACAGGCGAACGACCTCGGGAGAAGACGGCCCGCCGCCTTCCCCCTGATACCGAATGTGCTGATGGGCGAACTGGAACCCCGACCGGGCGTAGTTGTCCTGCTGGGCCAACACGCCGTCCAACCCCACATTGCGGGAGCCGAGGTGAGCCATCCCGGCCCGCCAGACTTCGATGCCGTACCCGCGCCCCCGAAACCCGGGCCGCACGATGTACTGGCCGAGGAAGCCGAACGACTCGTCGTAGGCCACGCACGAAATACACGCGACCGGCTCGCCGTCCAGTTCCCCGAGGAAGAACCCGCCTGGGTCGGTGTGGTAAAAGCAATCCCCGTCGTGCGTCCCGGGATTCCAGCCCTCGGCGTTCGCCCACTCGCGGATAAGGGCGACTTCCTCCCGCTTCATGGGGCGGACGGTGAAGGGGGGTTGGGGTGTTGTGGTCATGACGCCTCTAAGGCAAGCATATTTTTTGGCGAGAGGCGAAGCGTCAGTCGTTGAAATCTCCCGTAATCGAGACACCTTTCGCGGCTGCGCGACGCAGAAACTCCGGCCATGCGTCTTGGAGGACATTATTGTTTACGGGAATAGATTTGCTTGGCTCCGGACTTCATCGTGATGTCGGCGTAGCGCTTGGTACTTCTATTGCGGCCCCGGCCAGTCTCGTCAAATCGCATGTGTATTGACACGATCTGATCGAGTGGAACGTCCCCTTCAATGGGTGATTCCCAACCCCCTACGGTGAATGTCATTCGGGAATCATCAACGACTACTTTTTCTCGATACCGACTGACGCCGCACCCGCCCGCGAAGAACAGGCCGACAATGATCAGCACCACGCCGGCCAAAATTTGGGCCAAGCGCTCCTCCGTTTTTTTCGTGCCGGTCGCCTTCCCATCGGTCGCCTCGTCGGGAGACGGCAACGGCTCGGAGGACAGCGGTTCACCGGGCACGGCTTTCGCCGGCGCGGTCGCGATCACCCCAATACCAAATGCAACAGCTACAATCCCGCCGAGTAGCCACGCCAGCCATATCCACGTCGGCGTGGCAAACGTCACCGTGGCGCCGTCAACTGTTTGGCTCGCCGAACACCCAATGCCGATTGTTAACAACAAGAGGGGAAGCCATTTGGCCCGCATGTTCAACGTCATTTCCGCCCTCCGACAATGGTAATCACAGGATATGAGTCATCAAACGGATTGAGCCATCCGCGGAAATTGACACTTGAGCGGATTGCCGCCGGCCGCGTAGGCCAAGCACGCGCGGACGTCTTCGGCCGTCAGGTAGGGGAAGTCGTCGAGGATCTCTTGGGTCGTCATGCCGGCCGCGAGGTACGACAGAACATCGTACACCGTGATGCGCATGCCGCGGACGCACGGCCGGCCGCCGCGCTTGCCCGGCTCGACGGTAATCAGCGTTCGCCAAGACTGGTTCATCGGGTTGCTCTCGGTTGCCGTGTCGTAATGCCCTACGCTTCCGACTCCGCGCCGGCCTCGATGACCCGCAGCACGCTGTCGTGGTCGAACCACACCGGCACGCCGCCGGGGGCCACGAACACCGCGATGCCGTCCCGGACCACCGTCGCGAGGGCGTGGTCGATTTCAAACCGCTTGCCGCCGTTGAGTTCCACGGTGAACACACGGAACGGTTGCCGCGTTAGCATCCCCTTGAGGAGCGCGTCGAAGTTTTCGGCCGTCATACGTTGCCTCCGTCATGGCCAAGTCAGGGCGATTAACAAAATGCCGCGTCATTATTGCAAAGACATTCAGTGCTTCCGCCGTCACCCCTCCCCGTTGATCTCAATCACGTAGTCCACCACATGGGCCTCGGTTCGGTCGGGGACTTCCCAGCGGTCGAGCATGCGCTCGATCACCTTTTCGGGCACCTTGCGGCGGCGGTTGCGGTTCTGTTGGAACAGGCGGTCGGGCGGGGCTTCGACGTACACGAGGCGGACGTGGGCTTGGTACTCTTGGAAGAGGCGGAGGCAGTCGGCCCGGACCTGGCGGCTCAGGTTCTGGGCGTTCCAGACGAAGTGTTCCCCGGCGCGCAGGTGGGCGCGGGCCAGCTCCCGCGCCCGGTTGACCACGTCGCCTTGGGCGTCTTGCGGGGGGACGCCCATTTCCTGGCGGATCACGTCGAGGCTGATGACCGGCCAGTCCGGCAAGTGCGCCTCGGCCCAGTGGTCCTTGCCGGCGCCGGGCAGGCCGCTGAGGACGACGACTTTCGTGTGGAACTCTTCCGCCGGCGCCGCGGCCCCGCGGTCGCGGCCCGGCTCGCGGAAGAATAGGTAGCGGCCGTGGTCGCTCGGGAACGGGTACGGCTTGTCGAGGCAGCCGAGGGCATCACACATCTCGCGGAACTGCCGCACTTGGGACAACAGTTGGTCCGGGTCCGGGCACACGCGGCCGCGGGCGTCGGACTCGGCCATGATCGCCAGCCAGTCGCACCGGGCGGTCTGGCTGACTTCAATCGCCATGCGGACCGGGTTCTCGCTGTCGGCTAGGAAGAACGGCACGAGGTGGTGTCGGACAACGGCGCAGATGGCCTCGCGCTCGTGGAACGGGACGCCGAGCCGCCAGAGGATGTGCCGGGCCTTGATGGCCCCGCGCCACGAGTGCCCGCGGGACGACCACCGGCCGTCGGCCTCGCGGCGCGTGCAGGCCGGCTTGGCCACGTCGTGCAGCAGGGCCGCGTAAAACAGCAGCAGCCGCTCGTTTTCGGGCAACGCGCGCCACGCGGGGAGCGCGGCCATCGCCTCACAGACCATGTGGACGTGGATCCACACGTCCCCCTCGGCGTGGCGGTCGTGATTTTGCGGGCAGCCTTTTAAGTCTTGCATCCACGGCAAGGGGTCCAAATCCCCCCACGGGACGGACCAGTCCGGCTCCGACGGATAACTCAACGTCCCCACGGGGGCCTCGATTCGACAAACGCTCTCCACCCATTGAAGTTATTTTAGGAGACGGGGGGGCCGAACGCGAACCGCCCGGCCCGGAAAGTGAAACACGCGCCGCGGCGCCGGGCGTGCGTCCCGTGCCGGTCGTACCACGCGGCCGCCGGGAAAAATCCGCATGTTGTTCCCGACGAACCCGTTGCGGCGCCGGGGGCGGCCCCTACAATTGCATGACTTATTCCCAGCCAGAAGTCCGGCGGGCTACCCCGTCCCGTCTGCGAGGCCGACGATGCAGAAGTGGATGTGTCTCGGCGCGATGATCGTCGCCGGGCTGACGCTGATCCTGTGCCTCATGGACCTCATCATGGGCAAGCCATTCGGCGGCGGCCCGTACCTGCTCGCGGACATCGGCGGCGCGCTGGCCGCCGGCACGACGGCGTATCTGGCGTTTAATGCGTACCAAGACGTGAAGTAAAAAGCGGGATCACGCCAAGCAAAAACCCCGTTTAGCCGCAATACCGTTCGTCTTCCCCCAAGTCATGGCCTCGTGGTAACTTGTGTTTACTGAAGACACACGCTGCCAGAGGAGGCCATGAC
>JAYUGD010000046.1:0-2612 GCA_043767785.1 Zavarzinella sp.
TCACGGTGGCCAACCCGAACCTCGGGCCGCTCCAGAACAACGGCGGCCTGACGCAGACGATGTCCCCTGGCACCGGTAGCCCGGCGCGCGACGCCGGCAGCAACGCCGTGGCCGCCGGGCTGACCACCGACCAACGGGGCACGGGATTCCCGCGATCTTCAAACGGGATCGTGGACATCGGCGCGGTCGAGGTCAAGGCGTTGGCCCACGCGATCCCAATCGGATCGATCGGAGTCGGAGGCCAGTTTAACGGGACGGGGCTTTCGCTCACCCCCACCGGCGGCCAGTTCCAGGGCGGGACGACACAGACGTTCTTTGCCGACGCGGCGATCTGCGTCCGCACGGCGACGGCGGACGTGAACGGCGATGGCACGCCGGACTCGATCGGCGGGACCGGGCCGGGGTTGCCCAATCAAGTCGTGGTCCTCGACGGCAAGACGGGAGCAACCTTGGCCTCGTTCGCCCCGTTCGAGGCGGCGTTCACCGGCGGGATCTTCGTGGCCGCCGCCGACATTGACGGGGACGGGCTGGCCGAAATCGTGGTCACGCCGGACGAGGGAGGCGGGCCGATCGCGGCGGTCTACAGCGGGGCGAAGTTGGCGATCGGGGCCGGGGAGAATGCCCAAATCGCCCGGTTCTTCGGGATCGAAGACCCGGACTTCCGCGGCGGGGCCCGGCCCGCCCTTGGGGACATCAACGGCGACGGAATGGCCGACTTGGTCGTCTCGGCCGGGTTCCTCGGCGGCCCGCGGATCGCCATTTTCGACGGCGCGTCGATTGGAACCGCCGCCCCGACCCACTTGGTCGGGGACTTCTTCGCGTTCGAGAACACGCTGCGGAACGGGGCTTTCGTGGCGGTGGGCGATATGAACGGGGACGGCCACGCGGAGATCACGTTCGGGGCCGGGCCGGGCGGTGCCCCGCGAGTCCGGGTGTTCGACGGGGCGAAGCTCTTGGCGGCCGGCTCGGTCAACGATTTGGACACGATCGCCGGGACCGCCCAACTGGCCAACTTCTTCGCCGGCGACACGTCGCTCCGGGGCGGGGCCCGGCCGGCGATGCCGGACGTCGACGGGGACGGGTCGGCGGACCTCGTGACCGGCAGCGGCGCGGGCGAACCGGGCCGGGTCCAGGTGTTCCGCTCCACAAACCTGCTGGCCCACGTGAACCCGGTCCCCGATCAGGTACTCGCCCCGTTCGCCGACACCGTCCTGCCCATTGGGGTGTACGTGGGTTAAGGCGAAGCGATGTCTCGACCCGCGCGGCCTAGTCGGTTTTCACGAAACACGGCTGCAACTCCGGCACGAGCCGCCGGACGGCGAAGGCGTTGGAAACCTTGGTGGGCGACACCCCGTCCGGCCAAGTTCATCGACGACGAACGCAAGAAACTGCCCAAAACCACAGGCGAAAAATCCCTCGACGATGCCCTCAAAGGCATGATCCGCGAAAAGCCAAGGCCAAGGGCTTTGAAGTACCGACGGCGGAGAAGAAGTAACTAAACAGATCGCAGAAAGCAATGTGCCCCGTCGAGAAGTGAGTTACACCCTTCGCCGTGCCGCGATCAGTACAATCGGCCTGTGTTCACGTGCCGATTCCGCTTCCTCTCCGGGTGTTTCATGATTGCCACGACTCTGTTGTTAGCAGGCTGGATGATTTCGCAACCCGCGTCTCCGCCTGCTGTGCCGCTTGGGACTGGGAAAGCGCCGCTGGCTGTGGGGGATGGGGTTACGGACAAGCCCACGATTACGGCGTACTTGGTTCCGGCCGAGAAAGCCTCGGGTGCGGCGGTCGTGATTTGCCCAGGGGGCGGGTACGGCTTCTTGGCAGCGGACCACGAAGGCAAGCAGGTTGCGGAGTATTTGAACACGCTCGGCGTTCATGCGTTTGTGGTGATGTATCGCATCACAGGCAAAGACCGGCCAGGACCACTTTTGCAGGCGCCATTGCTCGACACCCAACGGGCGTTGCGGACCGTGCGGGTCAAATCGAAGGACTGGGGCGTTGATCCGAAACGGGTCGGCGTGATGGGATTCTCTGCCGGCGGGCACCTCGCGAGTACCGCCGGGACGCACTTCGATGACGGTAAATCGGACGCGGAAGACCCGATTGACCGCGAAAGTTGCCGCCCGGATTTCATGATCCTGGCCTACCCGGTCATCAGCATGGAAGACGGACTGACACACGGCGGGTCGAAGCGGAACTTGCTCGGGGATATGCCCGACGCCAAACTCGTGGCCGAGTTCAGCAACGAGAAACAAGTGACCGCCAAGACGCCCCCCACGTTCCTGTTCCACACGGACGAAGACACCGCCGTGCTGCCCGAAAACGCCGCCCGCTTCTACATCGCCCTGAAGAAGGCCAAAGTCCCCGCCGAGATGCACATTTACCAAAACGGCGTCCACGGCATCGGCCTCGGGAGCGACCCGAAGAGGACCAAGGGCAATGTTTACCGTGCGTCATGGCCCAAGCACCTCGCGGAGTGGCTGGCCACGCGCGGGATCACGGCAAAGAAGTAACAGATCACCTCGACCGCGACCTTAGGAGACGACACCATCAACTGTGGGGTCGTTACAGCCTCGTTACCCTGTTTGCCAACTTTGCCGGTTACAATC
>JAYUGD010000047.1:0-7360 GCA_043767785.1 Zavarzinella sp.
TGGAGATGACAGGAATCGAACCTGCGACCTCTTGAATGCCATCCTATTGCCGGGCGATGGGTCTTTGGCCCACAATCACCGTAGAAATAGGATGTTACGCGATTCGGTCCGGTAGTGCAAGCCTTTGCGAACGATTGCGGGGAGATGCTAGAAAACGCGGTATTTTAGGCCATATGTTGTTTTGTTGATGTGTTGAATTCGGTAGAAATTCGGTAGTCGGCCGGTAATCTGCAATTCCACTAAGATGCAAACATGTGGAAATGACATTGTTGAGTTTTCCATGAGCGACGCGAAAATTTCGAAGTCGGCCGATGTCAAAAATTTTCGAGACATGCTTGATGCGGAAACAGATCGTGGCTGCGCTCTGCTTGCAGCTGCCTATCTCGATTCGCAACTTGATGAGCTGATTCGTTCAGTCCTTGTGGACGATCCGAGTGCCGTAGAAGATTTGCTTGGCCAATCCAGGCCATTGGCATCATTTTCCGCACGGATTGATCTAGCTTACCTTCTTGGCATCATCAGCAAAACCGTACGAAGAGATTTGCATCTGATTCGAAAGATCAGAAATGAATTTGGACATAAGGCCATAAAGCTATCTTTTGATCAGCCGGCGTTTGACGCAAGATGCCGCCAGCTTTCCCATGTCTCACTAGAGGCCGGCGAATCTTCAAGGCGACTGTTTACGAACGCGGCAACTCTTATCCTCGCCTTCGTCCATGTCCCGCTGGAAGAGTCGAAGCATGCGGCAGTCAAAGAGGATTTCGAGATGAGCCCGGAAATTCGCAAGATGGTCAGAGGCGAGTAAACGTCAGAGAAGCCCCATTGTCAGCTACTCGCGTCGTCCGGCGGTTGACGGGATGACGGCAAACGGGAATTCCTGCGAATCAATCCAGACGGCTATCTTGATCTGCCACTGGAGGGAACTCGGCTAAGCCGGTTGCCGCCGGGCCGGGGGTGTCTGCGAGTCCACCGCCCGGCCACATCTCCCATCTGTCAACGCCCGCCGATCAGTCTTGCCGCTCCCCTAAACTGACCCCATGCCAACCGACAAACCAACCACCCCGCGCAAGTGCTGCGACTGCGGCGGCCCGCTCCCCCCGAAGACGGCGGGCGGGCGAACCCGCTTGAAGTGTGACCGATGCCGCGCGACGCCACTAGACCGCAGAGGGCCATGCACCATTTGCGGCCGACCGGTTGCCGAGCCGGCCAACGTCGGCCGAGTGCGGGTATGTTCGGAGAAGTGCCGGCAGAAGTGGCTGTCAAAGCGGTTCGCGAGGTTAGCGGAGAAGGCGAGGAAGAGGGGGTGATGGTCAGGCGGGGAAACACATCGCACTGATGACGTATCCAAGAGAGGAAATGACCTCTTCCATCTTTTCGTCGCTCAACTTCCCAAGTTGTCCCTCAAGATTGCAAACCAACCCTTGGTAGGCATCATCCGCACGAGCGACAGAATCTTTTTGCAACCCGAATTCACCAGCAGCAAAAAAGACGCACCACGGTTGGGTGCGTCTTTCTTCGACCTTCTGCGATGTAAGTGGGACCAAAAGGAACACGTCGCCGCGGTTTAATTCTTCGCGGGATGCAACGATGACAGGACGCGATTTGCCTTGTTCGTCATAACGGTACCAGTAAACGTCGCCAACACGCGGGGCCATCACCAATCCTCCGTGTCAACCTTTCGCCTCGTAGCGGCGGCATCCGCTCGCCGCATTTCCCGCTCTTCAACGTCTTCAATTTCTTCCTTGAGTGCACTTGCGGCAGATACAAAGCTGTGCGGCGTGTCAGTCTTGATTCCTGCAGCTTGGATCTCGCCAAGCAGATCCGTCATTTGACGCACGGTCCCCCACCATTTGGCCATAAGGCGGTCAAGTTGGGAGATTAGTTTTTGGTCAAAAGAAGCCGCGCCACTCTGGTAAAGGTTCATGAGGGTTTGACGGACATGAAGAACCTCGCGGACGGACCCCGCAATTTCGCCAGCCAGTTTGGCGTACTTGTGGCTGATGGATGTAGCGGCGGATTCCTGCTTTTGTTGTTGGAGTTTTGCGGTGTAATCCCCGTACATGTCTGCTTTGATCGCGGACAGTTCAAAGTCATAACTTGGTACAGTGAGAGTCATTATGGCACCCTATCCTTTTACCGTTCCCTGACTATAGTTAGGGAACGGTAAAAGGATTATATCCCGTTTTTAACCCTGCGGATAGACCTAGGTGATGGAACCCTACCACCTGCCCCCTCCCCTAGGTGTCATTTTTTGAAGATTTGCGACCCCTCATCTACCCTAACCACCTACTCCCGCTCCCCATCTCCCATCGACTTCACCCCCGCCATCCACTCCCGCCCCCGCCTCACCCTCTCCGAAACGAAAACGGGAGCCAGTCGGGGCGGCCCAACTGACTCCCGCAACCAAACCGGCCACGCGGGGCGATGAAAACCCGCGTGCCACCCCAGACCTGCAACGAGCAGGTATCAAAGCGCCCCGCCCCAATCGGGGACGGGACGCCGAAGACGTTACGCGCCCGCCGACTTCACCGCGCCGGCCGGGTCGCCCAAGGCCACGCCGAAGTCGAAAACGCACCGCCAAGTCACTTGGAGTTTCTCGGGGTCTTTGTCCATTCCGAACGTCTCAATGGTCGGCGTCTCCTTGCCCTCTAGGAAGGCGACGGCCACGGTCTCGGCGGCGGGTTCGGAGAACAGATACCATTCCGTGGTGTTCAACCGCGGCTCGATTTCGAGGGAGATGCCGGAACCGGCGAACGGGTTGCCGGTCGGCGACTGGTCGGCCGTCCGCGTCAGTTCGATGGATCGGAGGTGTCGTCTCGCCTCAAGCGATCAGGTCAGGGCCGGCAAAGGATCGGCCCCGAGAAATGAAAAAGGCCCCGAGAAATCTCGGGGCCTTTTACCGGATGGAGATGACAGGAATCGAACCTGCGACCTCTTGAATGCCATTCAAGCGCTCTCCCAACTGAGCTACACCCCCGGCACCACTAACCTAGAGGCAACGCGGCGGGGCGTCAACGTGGCGCCGCCGTGATGGCGAAAAAACTCTGCCCGAAGAGAGCGGTTGAGATGCCGACGGGTTCGCGGCTGTCCGTCGGCTCACCGCACGGAGACGAAGTCGTTGTGGTTCAGCAGAACGTGGATAAGGTTCTCCCGCGCCCGTTGGGCGCCGTCGGGGGAGGCGGGTTTGCTGGCGGCGGGGCCGCCGAGGGGGGTGAGTTTTTTGCCGGCGAAGAGGGCGGTTTGATCCTTGAGGAAGGTTTGGCACAAGGCGCGCTCGTCGGGGGACGGGGGGCGGCTCAGGATCGTCTCGAAGGCGACGGCGATGAACTCGGGTTCGGCCGGGGCTTGCTTGGTCAACTTGGCGGCCAGGAGGCGGGACATGGTTTGCGTCAGCGGGCTGTTGGCCAAGGCCAGGGCCTGTTGCGGGACGACGCTCTCGCTGCGGCGGTAGCACTCGGTCGGGCTGGCGGCGTCGAACAGTTCCAGAAATGTCATCTGCTTTTCCGGGGCGTGCCGGAAGTACAGCGACCGCCGGAACGTCGTCAGCCCGGCGGCCTCGTTGATCTCCTCGCCGCCGCGCGTTCGGTCGAGTTCCCCGGCCACGGCCAACACGGAGTCGCGCACCGCCTCGGCCGTCATGCGCCGGGTGTTCTGCCGCCAGAGGAAGCGGTTGTCCGGGTCGCGGACGGCGTCGGAAGTATCGGGCTGGGAGTCTATGCGGTAGGTCGTGCTGAGGACGATCAGGCGGTGGACGTGCTTGAGGCTCCAGCCGTTGGCCATGAGTTCGGCGGCCAGCCAGTCGATTAGTTTCGGGTGCGTCGGCGGTTGGCCGTTTTTGCCGAAGTCGAACATGGTCGGGACGATCCCCGTGCCGAAGCGCCGCAGCCACAGGTGGTTGACGGCCACGCGGGCCGTCAGCGGGTTCTTCGGGTCGGAGATCCAGTTGGCGAGGGCCAGTCGACGACCGGTGCTGGTCGCCGGGAAGGCTTTCACCACCCGCGCGGCGAAGGCCGCGGACGGGGCGGCCTTCGCCGCGGTCTCGGCTTTCGCCAATGCGGCTTGGGCGTCAGCCAGTTTTTTCGCCGGGTCGGGCTGGCCCTTCGGCGTCACGGTCCAGCGAGACAAAGCAGCAAGGGCCGTCAGCTTCTTCGCCTCGCCCACGGCCAAGTCTCGCTGAAATTGCGTCACCTTTTCGGCCGCCGCTTTCCACGCGGGCGTCTTGACGTCGAGGGCTTCGACCGCCAAGTGGGCGGCGAACACGTCCCGCTTCCGCTCGGCGATTTCAAGCTCACTCCGGGCGGCGGCCACTTGGTCTTGCCGCAGGCCGATCAGCGAACTTTTCAACACGGCGGGCAGGACGCCGAAGCCGAGTGGGACGACGCCGAGGCGGGCCATCGCCGCCCGCAGGTCGGCGTGGGCTTTGGCGACGGCGGCGTCGTTGGCGGCCTTGGTTTCTTCGAGGACGAACGGCCGGTCGTCCGGTGTCACGGCGAATTTCGGCAGCGGCACTGGCTTGATGTCGAACGTCGGGCCGACGAGGGCGGCGGGGACGGCGGGCGGAATCGGCTTCGTCTTGTCCGGGTCTTGGTCGTTGCCGCGCACGAACAAATAAGTCGGCCTGGCGGCGTCCGCGTCGTACACGCGCACCAAACCGGCCTTCGTGATGTCGGCTTGGCCGGGCAGGCGGTCGGTGCGGATGTCGTGGGCGCCGAAGATGGCTCGGAAGGCGTAATAGTCCGTCTGCGGGATCGGGTCGTACATGTGGTCATGGCACTTGGCGCAGTTCACCGTCAGGCCGAGGAAGCCCTTGGCCGTGTGTTCCACGGTGCGGTCCAGCCAGATCTCGCGGCTGAACTTGTACCAGTTGCGCACCAGAAAGCCGGTGGCCCGCAGGGCGTTCTCATCGCCGGGGGCCAGTTCGTCGGCGGCCAGCATTTCCTTCACCATGCGGTCATACGGCTTGTCCGCGTTGACGCCCTCCACGATCCAATCCCGCCACCGCCAGATGTGCGGCTGGCTGTCGCGCACCTCGGCTTGGTAGCCGGCCCAGTCGGAGTAGCGCCACACGTCCATCCAGTGCCGGGCTTGTGCCTCGCCGTACTCCGGCCGGCTCATCAGGTGATCGACAACCTTTTCGTAAGCGTTCGGAGAAGCGTCACTCAGGAAGGCGTGCAACTCGTCGCGGGTCGGCGGCAATCCAATGAGGTCGATGTAGACACGTCGAAGGAGTGTCGCCTTGGCGGCTTCCGGCCGGGGCTTGAGGCCATTCTTGTCGTGCTGCTCGGCCACGAAGGCGTCGATGGGGTTCCGGACCCACGCCGGGTTCTTCACGGCCGGCACGGCGGGGCGTTTGACGGTCTCCAACGGCAACCAACGGTAGTCGGCCCGCTTGGCCCGCAGGTCGGCCAGTTTCTTCTTGGCCTCGGCCCGCTCGGCCGGGGTGGGGTAGTCGGCGTGCGTGCCGGGGAACTTGCCGGCGAGGATTTCTTCCATGTCCGGGATGCCGTCCTTGTCCGTGTCCCGGTCGGTGAGGGCGTCCAGCGCGTCCCCGATGTCGTAGCGCAGGCCGGCTTTCTTGCGGTCTTTTCGCCACTCGGCGATCACCTTGCCGAAGTCGTTGTGCGGCTTGTCGCTCTCGTCCCCGCCGGCGACGTGGCACAAGATGCAGGCGTTCAGGCGAGTGGCGAACCCCGGCCCGACGTACTCGGCAACGCTCTTCAAGTGGGCGGGCTTGGCGTAGAGATTGCCGGCGATCGACAGGAACGACAGCGAAAGAAACAATCGCATCAAGGGGACACCTGCAACGTGGAACCGGCCGGCGGGATGTCTTTACGATGAACGGTCGGCGGGGCGGTGTCAAGGGAAAAGGGCCGTCGGCACAACGGTCATGCGTCGATAAACACCCGGCCGGTATCATAAGGCGATGCCGCCCACGGCCTTCTCTCACTGGAGGATTCGCATGTTTTCTGCTCGCACTCTTTCGCCCGTCTTCGCGCTGGCGTGGGCCGTCCTCTCCATTCCTCAAGCCGCGGTCGCGGACAATTGGCCCGCGTGGCGGGGGCCGACTGGGCAGGGCTTTTGCAGTGAGAAGAACGTCCCCCTGAAATGGTCCGCGACGCAAAACGTGAAGTGGAAAATCCCGCTCGCGGACCAGGGGAACTCGACGCCCGTCGTGTGGGGCGACAAGATTTTCTTAACCCAAGCGAACAAGGGCGGCACGGTGCGCAGCCTGCTGTGCCTGGCCCGCGCGGACGGGAAGATTCTCTGGCAGAAGGACGTGGCCTACGCCGAGGCGGAAAAGAACTGGAACCCGTCGTGGTACTGCAACGCCTCGCCCGTCACGGACGGCGAGCGCGTCGTCGTGAGCTTCGGGTCGGCCGGCGTGTACTGTTACGACGTCGCCGGCAAGGAACTCTGGAAGCGGGCCGACCTCGGCAAGTGGGAGCACGTGTTCGGCAACGGCGCCTCCCCCGTCCTTCACGGCGACCTCGCCATCCAGTGGTGCGGCCCGAATGAGACGACTGGCCGAAACGTCCTCCTCGCCGTCCACAAAATGACCGGAAAAACGGCTTGGGAGCACGAGGAGAAGGAAGGGTCGTGGGCCACGCCGCTCGTCACCAAGATCGACGGCAAGGATCAACTGGTCTTGGGTACGGGGCCGCGGTTGAAGGGCTTTGACCCGAAGACCGGCGCGGAAATGTGGGCCTGCGCCGGCCTGGAAAGCTTCGTCTACCCCTCGGCGCTCGTCGGCAACGGCGTCGCGGTCGGCATGTCCGGGTACGGCAAGTCGTCCCTCGCGGTCAAACTCGGCGGTTCGGGGGACATCACCAAGGACAGGCTCTGGCTTCACCCCAAGCCCGCCAACCAGCGGGTCGGCTCCGGCATGATCGTCGGGGAGCACGTCTACATCATCGACGAGAGCGGTCAGCCGCGCTGTTACGAACTCCAGACCGGAAAAGACCTCTGGAAAGACGCGGACAAGTTCAAGAGCGTGACGTGGGGGTCGATGGTCCACGCCGACGGCCGACTGTATGTCCTGATGCGGAACGGGGAAACGGTCGTCCTCGCGGCCAAGCCCAAGTTCGAGATCCTCGCCGTCAACACGCTGGACAAGGGGGAGCAAACGAACTCCTCCCTCGCGGTGTCCGACGGCGAGGTGTTCATCCGCACGTTCAAAAACCTGTGGTGCGTCTCCGAGAAGAAGTGACGGCGGGCGACGGGACAATTCACGTTATACTGCACGCGGCCAAGAATGATGCCATCGGTGGTCGGCCCCTTGTACTCCTCACGCTCCGAGCTTGTGCAAAAATCGTCGTCGCGCCATGAATGAGACAAAGAACCTTGGGTGAGCGAGTCCGCC
>JAYUGD010000048.1:0-2612 GCA_043767785.1 Zavarzinella sp.
CGACCCGAGCAGACCGGCGTGGCCGCTGCGCCCGGCGACGGCTGTCGCGGAAGTCGCCCAGCCCCTTTCCCTGCTCGTGTGGAAGCCGGAAGAGCCGGCCGCCCTGCTGCAATCGTGCGACGCCTGCGGCCGGTGCCGGACGCAACAGCCGGCCGAGCGCATGTGCCCAATCTTCCGCGTGACGCACCAGGAAGCCGCCTCCCCGCGGGCGAAGATCACCCTGCTGCGGGAGGCGCTGGCCGACCCGACGATCACGATGGACTCGCCCGAGGTGAAAGCCGTCGCGGACTTGTGCGTGAGTTGCCGCATGTGCGGCACGGAGTGCCCCGGCGAGGCTGACATCCCCAAGCTGATGCTGGAAGCGAAGGCCGCCCACCACGCCACGCACGGCCTGACGCGCTCGGACTGGATGCTGGCCCGCATCGACGGCCTGACGCGCATCGCCAGCCGCTTCGCCCTCACGACAAATCTCCTGCTGCGGCAGCCGTCCGTGCGCTGGGTGTTGGAAAAGACCCTCGGCCTCTCCCGTCGCCGCACGCTGCCGAGCCTGGCGTTCTGGACGTTCCTCGGCAAGGCCCGCCGCCGCGGCTGGATGAAGCCGCTGCCCGAGGGGACCAAGGGGTACGCCTACTTCGCGGACACCTACGCCAACCTCTTCGACCCGACGGTGGCCGAGGCCAGCGTGCGCGTGATGAAGCACAACGGCCTCGCCGTGACTGTCCCGTCCCGCCAAATCGGCACGGGGGCGGCGGCCCTCATGCGCGGCGACTTGGACATCGCCCGCGAGCGCCTGCGCAAGAACACGCGCATACTGGCCGACGCCGTGCGCCGGGGCCACCGCGTCGTCTGCTCCGAGCCGACGGCCGCCCTGTTCTTCCAATTGGACGCGCTGAACCTCTCCGACTCCCCGGACGTGAAACTGCTCGCCGACAACACGGTGGAACTGACGACTCTCCTCGGCGAACTGCACGACGCCGGCAAGCTCAACCGCGACTTCCGGCCGCTGCCGCTGTCACTCGGGCACCATGTTCCCTGTCACATCAAGGCGCGCCCCGGCCGGCCGCGCGGCCCGGAATTGCTGGCCCTCATCCCCGAACTGCGGGTGGAGACCATCGACGTGTCCTGCTCCGGCATGGCCGGCGTCTACGGCCTCACGCGCCAGAACTACGAGACCTCCTTGCTCGCCGGCAAGCCGATGCTGGACGAACTAGCCCGCCCCAAGCACCTGTACGGCTCCTCCGAGTGTTCGTCTTGCCGGTTGCAAATGCAAGAAGGCACCGGCAAGCGCGCCCTGCACCCGGTTCAATACTTGGCCCTGGCCTACGGCCTCATGCCCGAACTCGCCGACCACCTGCGCCGCCCGCGGACCAAGAGGGTATCGTCATGACCGTCCACGTCTTCGCCCGCCTGCGGGAACTCCTGGGAGCCGGCAGCCTCGAAATCGCCCTCCCCGACGGCACGACCGCCGCCAATCTGCGGACCTACATGGCCGCCCGCTGGCCGGAAGCCGCCACTGTGCTGGCGAAGTCGCTCGTCGCTGTCGAGAACGAGTACGTGGCCGACGATTATAACCTGGCCCCCGATGCGACGGTGGCGCTGATCCCGCCGGTGAGCGGGGGATAGGCAAGCCGCCGGGGCATCGGATAAGATAAGGCGGTCAACACATTGGGAGGTGAACCCATGAGTGTCATTGTTGGGCGCGGCATCGCGCGAGACGGACAGGTCGTCATCACGGCGCCCCTCGACGTGCCGGACGGCACGGAAGTCCTCGTCACGACCGGGGGGCCGGATGCGGACGAGGGAAGCGACGACTGGGACGACTCCCCGGAAGGCGTGGCGGCGTGGCTCCGGTGGTATGATTCTCTCCAGCCGCTGATCTTCACCGCCGACGAGAAGGCCGCGTGGGAGGCCGCCCGACGGGAGCAGAAGGCGTGGGAGATTGCGCACTTTGACGAAAACGCGGAGCGATTGCGGAGGATGTGGGAATGACGCGATACATTCTCGACTCGAACGCCGTCAACCAATTTATTGAGCGGCGACCGGCGTTTCAACGGCGGGTGGTCGCCGCCCGGCAACTCGGCTGTCGCATCGGCACGTGCGAGCCGGTCGTCGCCGAACTGTATTACGGATTGGAATTCAGTTCCAGCAAGGCGACGAATTTGATTCGGCTTCAAGACGGCCTCCGCAAGTTGCGGAGTTGGCCGTTCGACCGGGCCGCCGCCTGGCAATACGGCCGAATCGCCGCCGACCTCAAGCGGGTCGGCCGGCCGATGCAAATCATCGACATGATGGTTGCCGCCATTGCGGTTTCCGTCGGCAACATCGTCGTCGTGTCTTCGGATACCGATCTCCTCGCCGTCCCCGGCCTGGCGGTCGAAAACTGGGCCGCCGAGCAATGACTATCCTTGGCTCGGCAACGAATGAGCCGTTGTGGCCGCCCGCTGGCCGACGCCGCCGCCGTGCTGGCGAAGTCGCTGGTGGCCGTCCACAACGAGTATGTGGCCGACGACTACACCCTAGAGCATTTTCAGTTTCCGTCTTGCGCTCCCTCGGGCGGCGGCGTATCATCGAGCGATCCCCGTTGGAGTGCTCGCCGATGCAGGCTTATCCCG
>JAYUGD010000049.1:0-2605 GCA_043767785.1 Zavarzinella sp.
ATCGCTGCCACCCCTCCGGGGTGAAAACCACATGACCGCGTCGGGTTCGCTCGCAAAATCCTCAGGCGGCGTAATTCCGACACTCGGCCTTCCGGTTCACCCGCTTCAGCAGGCCGGCCAGCACCTTGCCAGGGCCGACCTCGTAAAATCGGTCCACGCCGAGGGCCAGCAAGGCCCGCATTGTCTCTTCCCACCGCACCGGGTTCAGCACCTGCCGGACGAGAATATCCTTGATCTCCGCCGGGTCCGCGTGCGGCTTGGCGTCCACGTTGGACCACACCGGAATCTTCGGCGGGTCCATCGCCACGCCCGCCAAGACGGCCGCCAGTCGCTCGTCGGCCGGCTTCATCAGGTCCGTGTGAAAAGCCCCGGCGACCGAAAGTCGAATCGCCTTGCCGTTCTTGGCCTCGATCAGCCGTTCCGCGGCCGCGACGGCCGGCAGATCGCCGGACAGCACCGTGTTGCCGGGGCACAGGTAATTGGCGATCCAGATGCGCCCGGAAGCCGAGGCTTCGCGGACGACCTCTTCCACGGCCGGCGGGTCGAGCAACAGGGCCGACACCATCCCGCCCGGGTTCGCCTCCGCGGCCGCCTGCATCGCCCGGCCGCGTTCGCGGACGACTTTCAGCCCGTCCGCGAAGCTCATGGCCCCGGCGAACACAAGGGCGGTGTACTCCCCGAGAGACAGCCCGGCCGTCGCCACGCACTCGGCGATGCCGTCCGGCTCGGCCTTCTTCATCGCCTCCAAGGCGGCGAGGCTGGCCACGAAAATCGCCGGCTGGCTCACGTCGGTGGCGTTCAGCCGCTCGGCCGGTCCGGTGCGGCACAGTTCGAGCAGGTCTTCGCCGAGAATGTCGTTGGCTTGTTGGAAAAGGGCCGCCGCCTCCGGCGAGGCGTCCGCGAGGGCCGCCCCCATGCCGAGGTACTGGGCGCCCTGCCCGGGGAAAAGGATTGCGACCTTGGCCATGTGCGGGACATCCGTGACGGGAAAACGGGGGAGAGTAAACCGCCGTCAGGCGGTCTTGTTGGAGTTCCGCTTTTAAGCGGTCTGAGAACTCTTGCCCACAAGGCTCAAGAGGACCGAGTCTTCGAGGGTCCGACCCGGGGGTGTGAAGCCATCACCCATGATGGCGAACCCTCGAAGACTCGGTTCGCCGGCGCATTGTGGGTGACAGGTCCAAGACCGCCTGAAGGCGGAACTCCAACACGACCGCCTCCCGGCGGTCAATTTAACCGGCCAAATCCTTACGCGTCCTCGTCGCTCACGCTCGGCAGGGCGTCGAGTTCTTGGACGATCTTCTCGTTCACCTTCTGGCGGGCGTTCTTGGCGGCCATGGCCAAGGCGTTGCGGATGGCCGCCTCCTTGGAACTGCCGTGGCAGATGATGCAGATGCCGTCGATGCCGAGCAGCGGCGCCCCGCCAAAGGCGCTGTAGTCGTACTTGCCGATCAACGCTTGCAGGGCCTTCATGGCCGCGGACTGGTCGTTGGGCAGCGGGGCGATGATTTCCTTGGCCACCGTCTTCATCAGGAAGTCGAAGCAGCCTTCGGAGAGCTTGAGGATCACGTTCCCGACGAAGCCGTCCGTCACCACCACGTCGCAGGCGCCGCGGTGGATGTCCCGGCCCTCGACGTTGCCGATGAAGCGGTCGCCGAGGCCGTTTTTAAGGAGCATGTACGCCTTTTGGGCGAGGTCGTGGCCCTTGCCCTCTTCCTCGCCGACGTTCATCAGGCCGACGGTGGGATTTTCGCGACCGAGCATGTGGCGGGCGTAAATGGCCCCCATGACGCCGTACTGGTACAGGTGGCCGGCCTTGGCGTGGACGTTGGCGCCCACGTCCAGAATGATGCACTGGCCCTTGGCCGTCGGCATCAGCGTGGCGATGCCGGGCCGCTTGACGTGCTTGAGGAAGCGGCGGGAGAACAGGCCGCCGGCCACCATCGCCCCGGTGTTGCCGGCCCCGACGATGGCGTCCACCTTCTTGCCGACCATCAGCCGCCACAGGTGCGTGATGGTATTATCCGGCTTGGCCCGCAGGGCCTCGACGGGGGACTCGTCCATCCCGATGACTTGGGTGGCGTGGTGGATTTCCAGCCGGGCGCGCGGGGCGTCGGCCGGGAGGCAGGCTTCGATGACGGCGGTGTCGCCGACCAGCACGACCGTCAGGTCCGGGTCGGCGGCCAAGGCTTGGACCGCCCCGGCGACGACCGGGGCGGGCGCGTGGTCGCCGCCCATCGCGTCGAGTGCGATCCGCATGGCTTACTTCCCGGCTTCCTCTGGCTCGGCGATCACAACGCGGCCTTGGAAGAACCCGCAGTTCGTGCAGATGCGGTGCGGCTGGATGACCTCGCTGCAATTCTGGCAGTACTGGTTGGCCGTCGGCTTCACGCCGTGGTGGCTCCGCCGGTGCCCTTGTTTCGAGCGAGAGGTCCGTCGTTTCGGTACAGCCATGACTTTGTCGCCGACTCGTGGTTCAAGTGGTCGGAACGCGCCCGACGGCCGCCCCGGTGGAATCCCTTACCATAGGACCGGCGCCGAGATTGGACAGGGGAACGGGCGAATCC
Source organism: Zavarzinella sp. (assembly GCA_043767785.1). GTDB lineage: Bacteria > Planctomycetota > Planctomycetia > Gemmatales > Gemmataceae > Zavarzinella. Next base: position 2,565 of record JAYUGD010000049.1, read on the forward strand.
CGCCCAATCGATAACCAAACATTTCACGCAAAGCTCGCAAA
>JAYUGD010000050.1:0-7339 GCA_043767785.1 Zavarzinella sp.
CTGACGTCCCCGGCTCGCCTTTTGTTTCACAACCTCGTTGGGGCGAAAACCAAAACGCCTCACATGTCAGTCGTCCGACTCCAGCACCGCCAGGAACGCTTCCTGCGGGATTTCCACTTGGCCGACTTGCTTCATCCGCTTCTTGCCCTCGGCCTGTTTGGCCCAGAGCTTGCGCTTGCGGGTGATATCGCCGCCGTAGCATTTGGCCGTCACGTCCTTCTTCATGCCGGTGATCGTCTCGCGGGCGATCACCCGGCCGCCGATGGCCGCTTGCAGGGCGATATCGAACAGGTGGCGGTCGATTTCCTTGCGCAGCTTTAGGATCAGCTTGCGGCCGCGGCGCTCGGCCGTCGCGCGGTGGACGATCACGGAGAGGGCGTCCACGCGCTTCTGGTGGACCAGCACGTCCAACCGCACCAAGTCCGCGGGCCGGTATTCGCGGACTTCGTAGTCCATGGTGCCGTACCCGTGGGTGACGGACTTGAGCTTGTCGTACAGGTCGTAAATCACTTCCGCGAGGGGCATCTCGTAGGTCAGCATCGCCCGCTCGGGGCTGAGGTACTCCGTCTTGATGTACTCCCCCCGGCGCTCGGCGCACATCTGCATGATGTCGCCGATGTTCTTGGACGGCAGCAGGAAGTTAATGCGGACGATCGGCTCGCGGAACTCGTCGATGGTCCCGGCGTCCCCCACGTCCTGCGGGCTGTGGATCATGTCCGTCTCGCCGTTGCGGCGAAGGATTTGGTACGTCACGTTCGGGGCCGTGTGAACTAAGTCCAGTTCGCAGTCGCGTTCCAGCCGTTGGCCGATGATTTCGCGGTGCAACATCCCGAGGAAGCCGCAGCGGAAGCCGAAGCCCAAGCCGTCGGACACTTCGGGCAGGAACGTGAAGCTCGAATCGTTCAGCCGCAGTTTGGTGAGGGCCTCCCGCAAGTCTTCGAACTCGCCGTTGTCAATCGGGTACAGGCCCGAGTAGACCATCGGCAGCGGCTCCTTGTAGCCGGGGCAGGGGGTTTCGGTCGGCGTGACGGCGTCCGTCACCGTGTCGCCGATGTGGACGTCCGTGATGGTCTTAATGTTGGCGGTGAAAAAGCCCACTTGGCCCGTCGTGAGCGTGTCGCACGACACCATCGTCGGCCGGAACTGGCCGATCTCCATCACGGCGTGGTCCGTGTTCCCCCGCATCAACTTGATCTTCTGCCCGTTCTTGATCGACCCCTCAAGGACGCGGATGTAGATCACCACGCCCTTGTACGAGTCGAAGTGCGAGTTGTAAATCAGCGCCTTTAACGTGGCGTCCGGGTTGCCCTTCGGGGCCGGCACGCGCTCGATGATGGCGTCCAGGATTTCCAGGACGCCGACGCCGGACTTGGCGCTGGCCCGCAAGACTTCCCCCTCCAAGCCGATGGCTTGGTCCATCTCGGCGATCACCGCCTCCGGCCGGGCCGTCGGCATGTCGATCTTGTTCAGCACCGGCACGATGGTCAGGTCGTTCTCGATGGCCAAGTAGGCGTTCGCCACCGTCTGGGCCTGCACGCCCTGGAAGGCGTCCACCAGCAGGATCGCCCCCTCGCAGGCGGCGAGGCTGCGGGACACCTCGTACCCGAAATCGACGTGCCCGGGCGTGTCGATCAGGTTCATCTCGTACCGCTGGCCGTCCTTCTCGTGGTAGATCGTCACCGGGTGCATTTGAATGGTGATGCCGCGCTCCCGCTCCAGGTCCATGCCGTCGAGGAGTTGGGCGCGGTAATCCCGCCGTTCGATCGTTCCGGTCTGTAAGAGGAACTGGTCGGCGAGGGTACTCTTCCCGTGATCGATGTGGGCGATGATCGAGAAGTTGCGAATGTGGCTTGGCGCGGGCATGTGTCTCGCGGCGGTGGTCGAGGAATTCGGGGTAACTCCGGGCCATTTTAGCAGCTTTGTCCCCGCCGGCCCACCCCGTCCCTTGACCCGGCCGGCCGCCGCCCGGAAGATGGGTCAGGAACCGTCACTCGCGAAGGAGACCACTCATGCGGACCGCCATGTGGAGTTTGGGGCTGTTGGCCGCGTTCGCCGTCCCCGCCGGGGCCGCCGACGAAATCACGATCGCCAAGGTGAACGTGGAGGAGATGCAAAAGGCCATCGCCGCGGAGAAGGGCAAGATCGTCGTGGTGGACATCTGGGCCACCTTCTGCGCCCCGTGCAAGGAGAAGTTCCCGCACATGGTGGAACTGCACCACAAGCTCAAGGAAAAAGGCGTCGTCTTCATGAGCCTGTCCGTGGACGAGGCCGACGCCGAGAAGGACGCGCTGGCGTTCCTGAAAGACAAGAAGGCGACCTTCGGGAACTTCCTGCTCGTGGACACGCAAAAAAACAAGGACGCCGCGGAAGACAAGTTCGCCACGCTGTCCCCCCCCATCGTCCACGTCTACGGCCGCGACGGCAAGAAGGTGAAGACGATGGAAGGCAAGAAGGAAATCGGCGGGCTGGACAAGCTGTTGGAAGAGTTGATCGAGAAAAAGTGAGTAAACAAGAGAAGAGAGTGAACCACAAAGGACACAAAGACCACGAAGGAAAGCGGAGACAGACGTAATCCGCAGATAAAATCCGATGTCCGCAGAGCAGGCCAAAATCAACTTAGATTCTATCTGCGTCAATCAGATCAATCTGCGATCGTTCTTTTTCTCTGCGATCATTCCTTTGTGGTCTTTGTGTCCTTTGTGGTTCACTCTCTTCTCATTTCTTCTCCTAATCTTTCAGCCAGTACCGGAAGATGCAGTACAGGGCGTTGAAGCCGTCCTTCAGCCCGATCTTCTTGCCTTCTTCGTAGGTCCGGCCCGCGTAGCTGATCGGCACCTCGAAGACGCGCCACGAATTCTTCCGCTTGGCGATCTTGGCGGTCACTTCCGGCTCGAAGCCGAAGCGGTCCGACTTGATGTTGATGGACTGGATCACTTCCCGCCGGAACACCTTGTAGCACGTCTCCATGTCCGTCAGGTTCAGGTCGGTGAGGAAGTTCGAGAGCAGCGTCAGGACGTGGTTGCCGATCGAGTGCCAGAAGTACAGGACGCGGTGGTTCTCGCCGATGAAGCGGGAGCCGTACACCACGTCGGCCTTCCCCTCCATGATCGGCTGGATGAGCTGCGGGTACTCGGCCGGGTTGTACTCCAAGTCCGCGTCCTGCACGATCACGATGTCGCCGGTCGCGTGCTTGAACCCGGTGCGCAGGCCGGCGCCCTTGCCCTGATTTTTCTCGTGGTGAATCACCCGGCAGTCCGGCAGCTTGCTGATCTCCTCGTCCAAAATCTTCCGCGTGCCGTCGGTCGAGCAGTCGTTGACGAGGATGACCTCCTTGGGAATCTCGACATCGCGGACGCGGCGGACGATCTCGCGGATCCACCGTTCTTCGTTGTAGACCGGGATGACGACGCTGAGCTTGAACCCGTCCGGGATGTGGAAAATCCCCATCCGCTTGCAGGCCGCCTCCCCGAACAGCGCCTTGCCGACGGCGAAGCGCTGGTTGGGCGTGAGCGAAATCGAGTCGAGGCCCGTCAGGGGGGCGGGCAAATCCGTCCGGTCGGCGGCCGTCATGGCGAATCCTTTGGGAACCGAAACAACACACGCGTCACCAGTTGCGGACGCGCAACCTCGACTACTATAGCGGGGGTGATGCCGTCGCCCACCCGCCCGGCCGTCACGGGTGCAGCACCCGGCACACCGGGAAGTACACGGCCGCCGCGGCCCAGCGCAGGGCCGTCTCCCACCGGGCTTGCACGGCCAAGATCCACAGGCCCATCGGCAGCCAGAAGAACGCCCGGCCGTAGGCCCAGTACTCCGCGTAGATCATCGGCCCGCCGAGGATGTGCAGCAGCAGGCCGCCGGTCGCCATGCCGAGCGCGAGCATTTCCGCCCGCCGAAACCGCACGGCGAATGCCGCCCACGCCGCCATCATCCCGACGTGGTAGATGACCGCGACGAAGCTGAACACGGCGGCCGGCAGGGATGTCGAATTCAAGACCGCGACGAACACGGCCGTCACGGCGACCAGAGCCGGGCCGCGGCGGGCCGGCTTCTGCTTCCACACGAAGGCTGCCCCGGCCGCGAACGCCAGCACGTACATCCACCCGCGAGTCAACAGGCGGGGATGCTGCCGCGGCATCGTCTCCCACTCTTGCAGGGCGCCGTCCCACGCCAAGGGCAGCCCGCTGAACGGCGGGCCGAAATTCCCCGCCGTCGGCAGGAACGGCTTCTGCCCGTACATGTCCGTCAGCCACCAGACCCACCCGGCCCACACGGCGGCGGCGGCGACGCACGCGGCAAGGGTTCCCCAGCGCCGCTGCCACAGCGAGTGGCCGATCACGAGCGCCAGGAGTGCCGCGTTCTGCTCGCGGGCCAACACGGCCGCCAGCCCCGCCAGCCCGACCCACCACGGCCGCTGGTCGCGCAGGGTAGCGTACATGAGCCAGAACGCCATCGCCATCGCGGTCGTGTCCGTCAAGTTGCGCAACGGCGGCATCAGGGCGTTGACGACCAGCGGCAAGGTCAGCCCGTACCACGGGCTGAGGCCGTGGTGGCCGGCCCACTTGGCCCCCAAGACGGCGAGCAGCCCAATCATGAGAAGGTTGACGCCGGGCATGGCGTACGGCAGCCACGCGGCGTTCCCCAAGCTGGCCACGTAGCCGAGAAGCGGGAACAGAATCCGCAGTTGTCGGCCGGGGGGGAAGTCGATTTCCGGCCCGTACTTGGCGAACGGGGCGTGCGCGATGGCGTAGTAGAATTGGCCGTCGTACCCGTACTGGCCGAGCGGCGTTTTGATGTCGGAATAGATGGGAAAGTGGAACCGCTCCGAGCCGACGGCCATTAAGACGTCCGGCGTGGCCTTCGACTGCTTGACGTACCAACAAATTCCAACGGCGTGGAGCGCGAGGGCGACGACCCCGACCAGCCACGGACTCCTTCGCCATTCCATCGGCCGTCATCCTTTCGCCGCCCGCCGCGCCCCAACTGTCCGGAAGGTAACAAACTCGGCCGGAACGGGCAACCCAGATTTCCCAGCCCGCCACGCCCTTGGGCGTTCAATGGTAATACGCCATACAGACCGGGAAATAGATGGTCGCCGCGGCCCACATCAAGGCCGTCTCCCGCTTCGTTTGGACGGCCAGCATCCACAAGCCCATCGGCAGCCAGAACATGGCCCGGCCATAGGCCCAGTAGTCGTCGAAGATGTACACCCCACCCACGATGACGAGCAGCGCGCCCCCGGTCGCCATCCCCAAGGGGAGCATTTCTTCCCGCCGGAACCGGACGGCGAACGCCGCCCACGCCAGCAGCATCCCGATGAAATACGTCAGAGCCGCGTACAGCAGGAACATGGCCGGGTCGGAGAAGCACTCCATGACGCCGACCATCAGGGCCACCGCGGCGACGAGCGCCAAGCCGCGACGGCTCCGCCGTACCTTTGCAACCGCAATGGCTACTGCCACACCGATGGTCAAAAAGAGCGGCCCGCTGAGAAACAATCGCGCCCGTGTCTCCGGCGAAAATTCCTTAAACTCGGTCCACGCGATGTCCCCCGCCAACTTCAAACCCGTGAACGGCGGCCCGAAATTGCCCTTTCCCGGCAGGAAGGGGTGCGCCCCGTAGACGTGCGTAAGCCATAATGCCCACGCGCCCCAAGCGGCCACCGCGAGGCTGACGGCGGCGGCCGTCCCCCACCGGCGCTCCCAGAGGGCGTGCCCAATCACCACTGCCAACAGGGCGGCGTTTTGTTCGCGCGTGAACACGGCGGCCGAGGCCGCCACGCCGACCCACCACGCGGGCTGACGGCGAATGGCGGCGGTCATGAGCCAGAACACCGTCGCCATCGCGGTGGCGTCGGTGAGGTTTCGCAGCAGTGGAATCAGGGCGTTGACGGCCAGCGGCAACGTCAGGCCGTACCACGGGCTTAAGCCGTGGAGTCGGGTCCACCGGGCCGCCATGACCGTGAGCCACCCGACCATGAGCAGGTTGACGGCGGGCATGGCGAACACCAGCCAGTCCGCGCGGCCCAAACTGGCCATGTACCCCAGCAGCGGAAAGACGATCCGGAGTTGCCGGCCGGGCGGGAAGTCGATCTCCGGCCCGTGTTTGGCGAACGGGGCGTGGGCGATGGCGTAGTAAAACTGGCCGTCGTATCCGTCGGTGCCCAGCGGCGACTTGATGTCGGCATACACGGGAAAGCGCAAGCGGTCCGAGCCGACGGCCATGAGGATGTCCGGGGCCGCCCGCATCCGCTGGACGTACCGCGCCATGGCGACGCCGTGCAGCAACAGGGCCACCAAGCCGATCACCCACGGACTATTCCGCCACCCCATCGGCCGTGCCCCTTTCGCCGCCCGCCGGGGGCCGCCCAGATTGCCCAGTCCCGCGCCCGACGTTTCCGCTCAACCGGCCGGGCCGGAAAAGCCGACTTGATCCGGTGGAAAGATGTTTCGTACTATATTTCTTTCCCGCGGACGGCGTTGCGGAACCCGGACGGATTCCGGTTCTCAGCCCGTCCCCCGGAACGGAGTCCGCCCGCCAATGAGCCAGATGCCGACCCCCGCGCCCGTGCCCATGTGCGACTTGGCCACGCAGTACAAGGCCATCCAGTCGGACGTGGAGGCGGCCGTCCTGCGCGTCCTGTCCTCCGGGCAGGTCATCATGGGGCCGGAAGTGACCGGCTTGGAAGCCGAGGTCGCCGCCTACTGCCACGCCCAGTTCGGCGTCGGCTGCTCGTCGGGCACGGACGCCATTCTGCTCGCCCTGTACGCCCTCGACATCGGGCCGGGGGACGAGGTCATCATCCCGCCGTTCACCTTCTTCGCCACGGTCGGCTCGGTGGTCCGCACCGGGGCCACGCCCGTCTTCGCGGACATCGACCCGCGCTCGTACAACATCGACCCGGAACAGGTGGCCGCGAAGGTCACGGCCAAGACCAAGGCGATCATGCCGGTCCACCTGTACGGCCAGTGCGCGGACATGAAGCCGCTGTGGGACATCTCAAAGCGGCACGGCATTCCGCTCATCGAAGACGCCGCCCAAGCCATCGGGGCCGAGTACCACGGCCAACGGGTCGGCACCCTCGGGGGCATGTGCGCCCTGAGCTTCTACCCGAGCAAGAACCTCGGCACCTACGGGGACGCCGGCCTCACCACGACGGACAACCCCGAGTGGGCGGCCAAGATGAAGGCCATCCGCAACCACGGCAGCGAGCAGAAGTATTTCCACAAGTACGTCGGCTACAACGCCCGCCTCGACGCCATCCACGCCGCCATCCTGCGGGTGAAACTGCCGCACTTGGACCAGTGGGCCGCCCAGCGCCAAGCCGCCGCCGCCCGGT
>JAYUGD010000051.1:0-2601 GCA_043767785.1 Zavarzinella sp.
CCCGGCGAGTACGCCCGGCGGACTCGCTCACCCAAGGTTCTTTGTCTCATTCATGGCGCGACGACGATTTTTGCACAAGCTCGGAGCGTGAGGAGTACACTAATCTTCCTGCGGCTCGACTTCGGCTTCCGGCTCCGGGACGACCGTGCGGAGGGCCTTGTTCACCGCTTCGAGCAGGCGGTCCATGGCGAACGGCTTGCGGATATAGTCCACGACGCCGAGGTATTCCGCGTAAGCCTTGTGCCGGCTCCCCTCGTTGGCGGTCATCATAATCATCGGCGGCACGTCGGGCTTGCCGCGGAAGTGTTCCAGCACCGGGTAGCCCCCCATGCCGGGCATCATCATGTCGAGGATCACGAGGTCGGGCGTCTGGTTGTAAATCGCCGTCTTGGCCTGGTGGCCGTTGTTGGCCGCGATCACCCGGTAGCCCTGCTTCTCCAACAGGGTCCGCAGCCCGTCGAGCAGTTCGCGGTCGTCGTCGACCAGCAGGATGGTTTTGGTCTCGGCCATGGGGCGTTTCCCTCCGCGATGACAATGGTTCAAGGATAGCACGGGACGCCGGGGACAACAACGGCGGCGGGGCCTTTTCCCGCCGCGAGCCGAAGGGGGCGACTATGCCGGTGACGTTTTGCACACTCGCCAGCGGCAGCGGGGGCAACAGCGCCCTGCTCCGGGCCGACGGCCTCGGCCTGCTGATCGATGTCGGCCTCGACGAGCGGTTGATCGGCAGCCGTCTCGCCGCCATCGGGGCCGGGTGGAAAGACGTGACGGCCGTGCTGCTTACCCACGCCCACACCGACCACTGGAACGACTTCGCCCTGGCCCAGATGAGACGGCTCAACGTCCCCTTTTATTGCCACCCGGACCACGAATTAACGCTGAATCGCTACGGCGGGGAGTTCGCCGCCTTGCGCAAGGCCGGCTTGGTGCGGCCCTACGAGAACTTGAAGCCCTTCCCGCTGACGCCGGCGGTGGCGGCCGTGCCCGTGCAAGTGCCGCACGACAGCGACCCGACCTTCGGCTTCCGCGTCGCCGGGGAGACGGCCGCCGGCACTCCGTGGGCCGTCGGGTACGCCTCGGACTTGGGGGCCGTCCCCGAAGAGGTGTTCGCCGCCTTTCTGGATGTCAGATTGTTAGCGCTCGAATTCAACCACGACGAGGCCATGCAACGGAAAAGCGGCCGACCGCAATTCCTGATCCGGCGGGTGATGGGGAACCGGGGACACCTCTCCAACACGCAGGCCACGGAGGCCGTCCGCAAGTTGATGGGACTTTCCCCGACGCCGGCGTTGCGGCACCTCGTCCAGCTTCACTTGAGCCAAGACTGCAACACCCCCGCTTTGGCATCGGCGGCCGCCCGCGAGATGTTCGCTGAGTTACAGTTGCCCGTTCAAGTGACGACGGCGGGGCAGCACTCCCCTTCGCCGGTGTTGACGGTCGCGGACTGACGGGCGAGTTGTGAAACTCTGCCGGTTGTAGGCATCCCTCCCCACTTTTCCATTCCCCGCAACGGTCCGGCGGTGATGGCCCGGCCCCGCAAGGCCGATCATTAGGGGCGTGAAGGCCCGACAAGGAAGTCCGGCCGTCGCGGCAGGGAGGGCCACGACATGATGAAGCGACAGGTGTGGGCGGTGTGTGTGGGGATGTTGTTCGGCGGGACCGCGGCGGCCCAGCCGTCGCTGGACACCGAGCGGTATCCGCTCGCCCCGGAAATGCCGGGCGTCGTGGTCTCGCAGGCCCAAGGCAGTGGCCGGCCGACGGCCACCGTGACGGCCATGCACCTAAAGACGGTCTCGCACCAGACGCCCGGCTCCGCCGCGCCGGTGATAACGGCCTCGCAGGTGCCGTATACCAACGTGGCGACGGCCCAAGTGCTGCCGGTCAACGGCATGAGCGGCCCCGTCGTGGCCTCGGCCGCGCCCGGGTGCGGAATGGGCGGCGGGTGTTCGACCCCGGCGTGCGGCGGGTGCCCGACCGGAACGTGCGGCGGCAACGACAAGTTAAGCCAATGGCTGCACTTCCAGTCCACGTCCGTGCAAACAGGTCACTACGCCATGCCGTACTACCCGCCCCTGTACAATTGGTTCTTGTGCAAGCCGCAAGCCGGGTGTTCGACCTGCGCGGCCCCGGCGTGTGCGGGCGGCCACTGCGGTGGCCAAGTGATCCCGGTCGGCCCGGTTAGCCCGTTGATGATGGCCCCTTCGGTCATTGTCCCGACGGCGGCGGTGAATACGCCCGGCAGCCCGATGGTCCGGCCCGTGTACACCGTGGAAATGATGCCCGCGGGGGCCGTCGGCAAGCCGGCCCCAGCGTCTTCCCAAGCGGACCCATTGTCACACTTCCGCAAGTTGGACGGCATGACGTTCACGCCCGGCGGCTCGCCGATGGCTGCCCCGGTGTCGCGGGCGAAGTGAACAGGCGCGTTCTTGAAACGCCGTCAGGCGGTCGTGTTGGAGTTCCGCCTTCAGGCGGTCCGTGACCTGCCCGCCGCGGTAGGCAGGAGGACCGAGTCTTCGACGGTCCGACCCTTTGGGCGAACGGCCGTCACCCGAAAAGGCGAACCTTCGAAGACTCGGTTCGCCGGCCGCCCTTGGGTGTCAG
>JAYUGD010000052.1:0-2601 GCA_043767785.1 Zavarzinella sp.
CGCCCATCCGCACGGACGAGGAAGACGTCTCGCAGTCGAAGGTCTTCATGGGGGGGATCAACGTCTACCTCCAGCAGAAGTTCTGGCTGTTCCGGCACACGCCGCGGCTGTTCGACAAGCTGTTGAACTTCCGCTGGCTCTTGCGACTGGTCTCCCCGTTGGCCCAGCGGACGCGCATGGACAGCCTCGGCGGGCTGACGATCTCCATGTTGCAGGGGTCGCACGGCAAGCAGCGCAAGGAAGTGGCGAAGCTGGTGGAGTGGCTGGCGACCGACTTCAAGCCGGACGTGATCTTGCTGACCAACGTGCTGCTCTCGGGCTTCGTGCCGGCGTTGAAGAAGGCGTGGCCCGCCCCCGTCGTCGGCGTGTTGCAGGGGGACGACATCTTCCTGGAGGCGCTGCCCGAGGCCGACCGCCGGCGGTGCGTGGACCTGATCGCCAGCCATGACGCGGCCTTCGCCGGCTACATCGCCACCAGCCGCTTCTACGCGGACGCGATGGCGACTTACTTGCGGCTGCCGCGCGAGAAGATCCGCGTCGTCTACCCCGGCATCAACTTGAAGGGTCACGGCGGCCCGCGCGAGGTGCGCGCCGAGCCGCCGTACACCGTCGGCTACTTCGCCCGCATTTGCCAGGAGAAGGGTTTCCACCACCTCGTGGACGCCTTCATCACCATCCGGCAAACGCCCGGCGCCCCGGCGTGTCGGCTCAAAGTGGCCGGTTGGCTCGGGGAGAACAACCGCCCGTTTTTCGACGAGCAGATGGCGAAACTCGACGCCGCCGGCCTGCGCGAATTCGTCGAACACGTCGAGTGCCCGACCCACGCGGACAAGGTGGCGTTCCTGAAGTCCGTCGATGTGCTTTCGGTGCCGACGACGTACCATGAACCGAAGGGCCTGTACATCCTGGAAGCCTTGGCCAACGGCACCCCCGTCGTACAACCGGCCCACGGCAGCTTCCCCGAGTTGATCGACGCCACCGGCGGCGGCGACCTAGTGGCGCCCGACGACCCGGCGGCCTTGGCCGCGGGGATCATCAAGCTCCTCAACGACCCGGCCCGCCGCCGCGAACTGGGCGAGCGAGGCCAACAAGCGGTGAACACCATCTTCACCGCCGAAGCAATGGCCAAGAACACGCTGACTGCCCTGGAAGAGATCGCCGCCCCAAGCAAATAAGAAAAACCCGTTTCACGCAAAGCTCGCAAAGAGGCAAAGCTCGCAAAGGCATTTTTGAAATGTCGTTGAGATCCCGACCGGGTGTGGGGCAATGACATTTTTCATTGGCCCTTTGCGAGCTTTGCCTCTTTGCGAGCTTTGCGTGAAATGTCTTTCATGATTGGTGACCAAATGAGCGGGACGTTTCGGACGCGGAAGCGGGTGGAGTTCGGCGACACGGACATGGCCGGGATCGCCCACTTCTCCAACTTCTTCCGGTACATGGAAATCGCCGAGACCGACTTCCTGCGCGCCCGCGGCCTGTCCGTGTCGATGGCCTACACCGGCCTGAACATCGGCTTCCCCCGCGTGGCCGTCGCCTGCGACTACAAGCGCCCCGCCCGCTTCGAAGACATTCTCGACATCGACGTGACGATCGAAGAAATCGGCCGCAAATCAATCCGCTACCGCTTCGACTTCAGCCGCGACGGCAAGGAACTGGCCGTGGGGAGGATCACCGCCGTCTGCTGCCGCCACACCGCCGACCACGGCATGGAGTCGATGGAGATCCCGGAGGCGATGCGGGCGAAGCTGGAGGCGAGTGTGTCGTCGTAACGCAGTCTTGGATTTCGCCCCAACGGGGCGGGGGAAAATAGCCAGGGGCGGCTTCCGCCCCTGGACCCGACATCAAGCAACGACCGTCTTGGCCCCAATGGGGCGCCGGTGTGTGTTGACCGGCGCCCCGTTGGGGCAAAACCACTCTGCTTGGCCGGACCCGGGGCGTGCCGCCCCGGGCTATTCTCCTCCGCCCCGTTGGGGCGAAAACATCGAACGCAAAAGGCCCCCGGCGGTCGCCGGGGGCCTTCGCATTTCAGCCGTCCGGCGTCAACTTACTTGGCCTTCAACGCCGCCTCGACCGCGGCGACCAGCTCGTCGTTGTTCGGGTTGGTCTTCGGGGAGAAGCGGGCGGCGACTTTGCCGTCCTTGCCGACGAGGAACTTCTCGAAGTTCCACGAGACGGCGCCCTTGCCGACCGGCTTCGTGTCCTGGGCCGTCAGGTGGGCGTACAACGGGTCGATGCCCTCGCCCTTGACGACGACCTTGCCCATCATCGGGAAGGTCACGTTGTACTTGCTCGTGCAGAACTTCTCGATCTCTTCGTTGCTGCCCGGCTCTTGGCCGCCGAACTCGTTGGCCGGCACGCCGATGACGACGAGGCCCTTGTCCTTGTACTTCTCGTACATGGCTTCGAGGCCCTTGTACTGCGGCGTGTTGCCGCACTTGCTGGCGACGTTCACGAACAGCACGACCTTGCCCTTGTACTTCGACAGTTCAACGGGCGAGCCTTTGATGTCCTTCAGCGTGTATTCGAGCGGACTCATTTTGTCTCCGGCCTTGTCGTCGGCCACCGCGGGCAACGCCAGCCCGGCGACGGCCACGGCGGACA
>JAYUGD010000053.1:0-7324 GCA_043767785.1 Zavarzinella sp.
TTCTTATAATCCCCAAGGGTATCCGAACTTCGGCCCCCACGCCCTAGCCACTGTGAACATCGGGACACAGCAGGGGGATCATTACCACGACTTCATTGCGGCCAACAATGCGGCCGGGATGCCTGGCGCCCCGGGCGCGTTGGCAAAGCCGCCAATCGAAGGAACGACGTGGCACCACAATGAAGACGGCCAGACGATGCAACTTGTCCCCACCAGCGTTCATAACGTGGCCCAAGGCGGCTTCCCGCACGCCGGCGGGGTATCGGCGGGAAATCCGGCTAACCCGCCGAGTGCCCCCCCGGCCCCCCCGCCGAGTCCTCCGCCGAGCCCCCCGCCGAGTCCGCCCCCCTCGGCCGGTTCGCCCAGCCCGACTGCCCCGCCGGCCCCACCTAGTCCGTCTGGTTAGTCCGATGCAACCGATGATGAATCACGTGTCGATGGCCGTCCGCATCCACTACTGTCGGGAGGAACTGGTCTCCAATGGCGAATGTTACATTTCAGAAGCGAGTCACCCCCGCCTCCCAAGAACAGGTCACCCAGTTCGAGAAGCGGAACGCCGTCCCGCTGCCCGCGTCCTACCGGAAATTCCTGACGAGTGTCAACGGGGGGGAGCCGACGCCCGACAAGCTCCCCGTGCCGGGCTGGCGGGGGAATGTCACCTGCGTCAATCGGTTCTACGGGCTTGGCGAAGGCGGGTACTACGACTTGGAGAAGACGCTGCAGGGCGCCGAGGATTACGTCCCGGCCGGGCACCTGCCGATCGCCGAAGACTCGGCCGGCAACCTGATCTGCATGGGCATCGGCGGGCCGGCGGCGGGCAATATCTATTTCTGGGACCACGAGGGGCCGCAGAACGACGACCCCGCCAACTTAATCCGACTCGCCGACGATTTCGACCGCTTCCTCGACAGTTTGCTCCCGGCCGACGGGTAGACAACCGCCACTCACTCCGAGGCTGACGCGGCAACCGTGAAGCCGCGACGCGGAGTCTTCGGAGCGGAGCGCGGCGCGGGCCGCCGGGAAGGAATGTAACGGCACCCGAGTGCGGCTTCTGTTTTCAGCTCCAACGGAGCGTCCGGGTGTAGCCAGGCCCGGGAGGGCCTGGACCCGGAACCCACAAACGATCAAGCCCCAACGGGGCGGCCGGAGCTGAGACACAGTTCCGGCCGCCCCGTTGGGGCTTGAAATCATTTTGCCCGTGCGAACCAGCCCCTTCCGGGGCTGGCTACACCCGGCCGCCCCGTTGGAGCTGAAAACCCAAGACACTTTCCGCCTTAAAACCGGAACCGCATTTCGGTGCGGTACAACTGCTGGGCGAAGTGCTCCTGCGTCGTGGTTCATAGCGTTCAAGTCTAACGCGACCGGGGCGGCGGGCGAACGAGTCGCCGCCCGGCGAGTCGCGCCTCGAAGACTCGTCCCTCGGTGATTGGGGGCGGCCGGGGGCCGGACTCGCGCCGCGCTGAGTCGGCGCCACCCGTTCAATTCGTGGCGGCCCGGCAAAGCCTGTCGATGGCGGTCAGAACGCCAAGGTGAAGGTCCGGTCCGGTCCCAAGTACTGGAAGAAACATCGGTCCAAAATGTCCCGGCCGATCAGGGCTTCAATGCCTTCTTCGGGCATCCACCCGTCGGCGGCGAAGACACTGGAGATTGGCATCAAGCACGGCGCCCCCCCGGCGACGACGGACAGGGAAACGTCAAACACGTCCGCCAAGTGCGGACAGTTGGGGGGCGTGGACGGGGTGTAAAGGGCAATTTGGTCGATCGGCTTCAACTCCAGCGCCGTGAACAGTCGCGGGGCGAAGCCCGACACGTCCGCCCCGGTGTCAATCATGGCCCGGACGTGAAGGGGGGTGGGGACCGGGAGGCCGAGTCTGTCAAGAACCCGCCGGCGGGGCACGCTGACGCCGACCAAGACATCAATGACCGCCCCGCGCGGCGTAATCCGTCCGGTTACGATTGGCATCGAATGTTTCGAGAGAAGTAGCGGGGTTCTTCGTGCTCGGACACTTCCCGAACCAGGAAGTCGGCCAGCCCGAACTGGTCGTACCCCGACGCCAAGGCGGCGTCGAAATTCGGGTAAAGACTGACGACGGCCCCGGCGTGAACGAGGGCAAACTTCCCGACGTTGACGGGGTCCGCGAGCAACTCCGGCAACGCTTGGCTGAAAGCGTCCAACTCTCGTTCGAGTGCCACGACCATTCCCCCATTATGCGCACCAAGCCTGTCGAATTCAATTATCTCGCACGCAGTAACGGCCGGGACGTGCCGGACTGGTCCACCCCAGCGAGCTAGGCGAAGACCCTCAAAACAGCCGTTTTTCGCGCACGGCCTGAGTTAAAACCGGAACCGCATTTCGGTGCGGTACAACTGCTGGGCGAAGTGCTCTTGCGTCGTGGCGAACTGGACGCCGAAGCCGAAGTCGCAGTTGCGGCTGAGGACCCAGCGGACGCTCGGGCCGAGGTTGAAGTAGCTCCCGCCGTTCGACTTGCGGACCAGGCCGGTGGCCGGGTCGGTGAAGCCGCCGTCCTGGAAGGCGATGCCGGTGAACTCCAGCGAGCCGATCAGTTGGGACTCCTCCCACGGCCGGCAGATCACGTGGTTCAGGGCGAAGCGGTAGTCGAGCAAGCCGCCGCCCACGGCGGGATCCCCGCCGAGTGGGATCCACTCGCCGATCTGCCCTTGGAAGTACGTGTCCTCGTGCAGCTTAACGCTCATCAGCAGCGCCGGTTCCAGGGAGACGTGCCCCGTGCCCGCCCCCTTCATGGCGGGGCCGGCCGGGATGTACGTCGTGAACTGCAGACTGATCTGCACGATTTCCGTGTCGAGCAGCAGGGACTTGGTCCCGACCTGGATGTCCCCCATGCCGGAACCGCCGCCTTGGCCGACGGTGTCGTAGGTCCGGTACGGCGTGACCACGAACCCGGAGAACCGCTCGGCCCCGAACTCGTTGTACATCGACAGCGCGTTGTAGTTCAGCCGCCGCGGGGTGATGGCCGGCCCCTTGCCGCCGCCCCCGGACCGCGCCCAGAAGTATTCGTTGCGGTCCGGGAAGACCATGCCGCGGCCGTTGTCCCACCGCAGGCGCGTCATCCCCTGCGGCCGCGCGCCGTCGAGGAACAGGGCGTTGTTCGCGGCGGCGACCCAGTGCGGCTCGTAGCACGGGTCGGAGCAGCACAGGGCGTTGTAAAACATGCAGTTCAGCCGGCCGCACCACGAGTCCGCGACGCACGGCTTGCAGTGGCCGCCGGCGACGCACCCGCCGCCGCACCCGTCGTCGCCCGGCCGCGGCGGCAAGTAGTCCGGCGGCAGCGCGCCGCACGACGCGCACCCCGACGCTTGCTGAACGGCCGGATCGGTCATCGGCCCGGCCTTCGCCTCGCCGGTGAGCGTCGTGGACGGCAACAGGTAGGGGGAGTCGGCCATTAGGGCCGGCGCGGCGAGCAGACTCGCCAGCAGGGCGAATTGGGACGGTATATTCTTCACGGCTCACCTCACCGACCCGCCAAGGGTCGCGTTGGGACATTCATCTGACTCCCTCCATCGGATGGAAAACTCGCCCGACTTGACGAATTGACGGATTTTGGCGGTTGAGAGTGTTGCGCCCGGCGTTCCGGGAAGGCCGGCTTTGCGGGCGGGCCGGGGAATCGGCGGACCGCGCCCGACCCGCGCGGCCCGGCGAACCCGGACAATCGACAATCTGGCGCATTTGCTCAAGGCCGCCCGAATCGGAACCCGATGAACGGGGCGAATGCTCGTGTCTCGCTAGGAGGGTTCCGCGAATGCGAATCCGTCACGCCAAGGTTGTCTTGTTGGCGGCCGCCCTCGCGGCCTGCCCCGCCTGTATGATGCCCGGCATCCCGGCCGCCCCGGTCGCCGGCCCGCCGACGCTCGACGGCGTCGCGCTGGCCCCGGCCGCCGGCCCGCCGCCGGCCCCGCCGAGCGGCTTGGAGAAGTGCTGCGACGCCCTCGACAAGTGCCGGCGTAAACTGTGCGAGACGCCGTTCGGCCAGATGCTCAACAGCATGACCAAGCCGGTCAGCGCCATGACCGGCGGGATCATCCCGACGTTCTGCCCGGGCACCCCGGGCCTGGACGACTTGGCGAAGGCGGGCGTGGCCGGGGAGTCGGCCGCCGTCCAGAAGGACGCGGCCGAGGCCAAGGCGCGCCGGGGGGCCGTCCGCGTGCTGGGCACGGTGGACTGCCGGTACTACCCGGACGTGGAGCCGAAGTTGCTGGCCGCCCTGCGGTCCGACGGCAGCGAGTGCGTGCGCTACGAGGCCGCGCTGGCCCTGAGCCACGGGTGCTGCTGCTCCAAGAAGGTGATCGAAATCCTGACGATCAGCGTGGCCGGCGGCGAGGAAGACGGCGCCCCGGCCGAGCGGTCCGAGCGCGTGCGGGACACGGCCGCCGACGCGCTGGCCCGGTGCATCTCCTGCGTGAAGGTGCTCGACGACCCGGCCGTGCTGCCCGACCCGAAAGGCGACGGCGACGGCGAAATCGAGGGGCCGAAGAAGAAACTCCCGGCGAAGGACGACGACACCAAGCCGAAGCCCAACGTGAACAAGGCCGACAAGAAGACCGTGGCCAAGGCCCGCGAAGTCCTCGCCCAGCGCCAGGCGGCGAAGGACGCGGTCGCGACAGTCCCGGTGCCCCCCACGCAAGTCCACAGCGTGTACGAGATGTTCAAGTACGCCAACGACGGCCCGGTCCCCCCGGCCCCGCCGATGCCGACCGCCCCCGCGGCGGTGAAGCCGGTCCCGCCGAGTACGCTTTCGGTGGCCCGCCCGGTGAACCCGCTGCGGCGCGACATGCCGACGACAACGGGGCAAGCCCCCGCGATTCAGGCGACCGTCATGCCGGAGTCGGCGCGGATGATCCCGACGGGGCCGATCACGCCGGTCCAAGCCCCGGCCGACCCGGTGGAAATGCCGCCGGCCCCGATGCCGGAAGTGATTCCCGTGGCCGTGCCGCCGATGCCGGAAACCGCGGTGGTCCTGCCAGCCATTCCGGAAGCCCCGGCCGTCCCCGCGATCCCGGCGTTGCCGACCGTGGAACTGCCGGCCGAGCCGACGGTGCAAGCCCCCGCGGCCGAGCCGGCGGTGCAACCGCTCGACGTGCCGCCGGTGACGATCCAAGCGCCGATGTCGCCGGCCGCCCCGCTGCCGACCAGCCCGTTCCCGGATTGATGTGGAAATGAAAAGGGAACCGACGAGCGCCGCGAATTACCGCGGCGCTTTTTCTTTCTCCCGGCTGGTGATGGCCGCGATCGCGTCTTTGGCCGCCGCCTGGACGGCCGGACTTTTCGCCGTGTTGGCGACATTCTGCAAGTCTTTCCCGCTGAAGAACTCCGTCCCCACCTCCCGCAGGATTTGACATGCCCCGATGACGATGCGGTCGTCCGAATTTTTGAGCCGGCGGAGCACGTCCCATTCGATCTTCTGGGGGTCGCCAAGACTCACCAGCGCGGCTCGGACGTCAGGTTCGTCGAGGCGCTCCAGAAGGAGGCCGACGATATCGTCGTTGATGAAACCATGCGCGTTCTTGGCCGCACGGGCGAGTTCTCGCGGCGTGACCCAAACGTTCAGCAGCGCCACTTCCTCGGGCATGAGGAAGCCGTGGTGGTCTTCCAGGACGGCGGTCATTCGGCGTGCCACGTCTTCTCGGCGCGGGTCCGCCGGCGATTCCCCGCGGAGCAAGTCCGCGACATCTAACCGATGAAAGCGGTCCGGCAGCGACAGGAGGAACAAGGCCTTGGCGATGCGGTCGGCCCCCGGCCCAGGGTGGTTAGGGGCGACATGGCCGAGGGCCGTGACGACGCGGCCGTCCACCCGGGCCACAGTCGCGAAGTCGATCCGGGCCGCGAACGTGCGGGCGTCCTCCGCCGTGGTAAACAACCACGTCGAGCGGAGGCCTTTCCGGGTCCATGTCAGACCCTCCCTCGGCAAGCGTTCGGCCGGCTCGGCAAGCCAGGCCGCGCTCAACTCGTCGGGAGCTTCAATGTGCAGGGTGCTCGTCCGTTCGGGATCGCCCTCCTTGGCCGACTTCACCTGCGGCCATTCGCCCGAGTCCAACAGAGCCAGACGCGGGTCCGGGCGAGGCTTCGTCCACTGGTAAATGCCGAACGCCGCGCCGGCCGCCAACAGGATGCCGCCCACGGCCACCAGCCACCGCCGCCGCCGGACGGGCGACGCGACGGGTTGTTCCGCCGCGTGTTCGACGACCCATTCCTTTTCCGGAACGGCCTCGTCATTCACGACCATCACCGTCTGGCACTGCGGGCAGCGCGCCTCGCCGGCCGGTTTTACGGTGAAGCGGACTTCCGTGTCGCACAAGGGGCATTCGGCGAGGAAGGGCATGGGGAGTTCCGGGAGAGCGGGCCGCGAGTGTTGCAAGAGTACAGGACGGCGCCGACGTGTCAACCGTGCTCCTGTTCGCCGTCGATGCCAAGACGCCCGGCAATTCCGTTGACATCCAGC
Source organism: Zavarzinella sp. (assembly GCA_043767785.1). GTDB lineage: Bacteria > Planctomycetota > Planctomycetia > Gemmatales > Gemmataceae > Zavarzinella. The sequence continues at coordinate 6,477 of JAYUGD010000053.1, forward strand.
CCATTGCCGACGACGATACGCGGAAGCGGAAGCGTGCCGGCAGGGGCCGTTCGATGTCGAGACACTTCGCGGAACGGCCGGACTGGCATGATGACGAGGAGGAGCACGTCCCGGACGACGAGGACGAGGAATACGTCCCCGAGGCCGACGCGGAGCAGGTAATCCCGTGCCCGTACTGCACGCGCGAGATCAACGAAGACTCCCAGCGCTGCCCGTACTGCGAACAGTACATCTCTCGGGAAGATTCTCCCCCGGCGCCCAAGGTGTGGATCGTCATCGGCACGCTGCTCTGCCTCTTCGCCGTCTACCGCTGGATCTTTTGTTGAAGGCCGCTTCGGCGTCATCGCGTCTATCATGGCAACAACCCCACGGGAGACGACGATGGACGAACTAATTCAACAAGTGGCCCAGAAGACCGGCCTGCCGCCCGAGACGGCCAAGAAGGCGGCCGACGCCGTCATCGGCTTCCTCAAGGACAAACTGCCGGCCGGCATTAGCGGGCAACTGGAGCAGTTCGTCAACGGCGGCGGTGACGGGGCGCCGGCCGGCCTCGGCGAGATTGGCAAGAAATTGGGCGGGCTGTTCGGGAAGTAAGCGGGAGTCCGCCCCCGTCTTGGAGTTGCTCGGGGGCGCGATGCCCGCGGCTTGGCGCTCATCGTAATCTCCACCGCCGTCAGGCGGTCCCGTTGGAGTTCCGCTTTTAAGCGGTCTTGGACCTTTCACCCAAAGGCGGCCGGCGAACCGAGTCTTCGAGGGTTCGCCTTTTGGGGTGACGACTTTTGCCCGCGGGATCGGCCGTTTACCTCACCCCCCGGCCCCCTCTCCGAAGCGGAGAGGGGGAGCAAGTG
>JAYUGD010000054.1:0-7293 GCA_043767785.1 Zavarzinella sp.
CTTCGGGCTTGGAAGCGGACTCAGAATCGGGGGGTTAACACCCCCCGCTCGCCCGGCGTTCGGCCTTCTCCTGCTCCTCCTCCCCCTCGGCTGCCAAAAAGCCGCCCCCGTCGCCGCCCCCGTCGCCGCGCCGCCCGGCATGGTCCACATCCCCGGCGGGAAGTTCCAAATGGGCTCCGAGGCCGACCCGGAGAAGAACGCCCCGTTGCACCCGGTCCGAGTTTCCGGTTTCTACATGGACGCGACCGAGGTGACGAACGCCGAGTTCCAACGATTCGTCGCGGCGACCGGGTACGCCACCGTGGCCGAGAAACTGCCGACGGAAGACGACTTTGGCGGGAAGCCAGTGCCGCCGGGGCTGAAGCCGTTCAGCGTGTGTTTCAAGCAACTGACGGGTGACGTGCCGCTGACCGGGCCGTGGGACGGCAAGCCGTCCCCGCCGTGGTGGGCCGCCGTCAACGGGGCCGATTGGCGCCACCCGGAAGGGCCGGGCAGCGACATCACGAAGCGCATGGACCACCCGGCCGTCCACATCTCGTGGACAGACGCGACCGCCTACGCGACGTGGGCCGGCAAGCGATTGCCGACGGAGGCCGAGTGGGAGTTCGCGGCCCGCGGCGGCTTGGATCAAAACAACTTTTGCTGGGGCAACCAGAAGCAAGGCACGGACGGCAAGTGGTACGCGAACACCTTCCAAGGGAAGTTCCCGGCCACGAATGAAGCCCGCGACGGCTTCGTCGGCACGGCCCCGGTGAAGAGCTTCCCGGCCAACGGCTACGGCCTCTTCGACATGTCCGGCAACGCATGGGAGTGGTGCGCCGACTGGTACGACAAGGATTACTACGCCCTCAGCCCGATGGAGAACCCGAAGGGGCCGGACGCGGGAACCGAGCGCGTGCGCCGCGGCGGGTCGTTCTTGTGCGACGATGCGTACTGCCGGCGCTACTTGCCCGAGGCCCGCGACCACAACCCGCCGGCCGACGCGGCCTGCCACACCGGCTTCCGCTGCGTGAAGGACGCGGAGTGACCATGCCCGCGACCGTTCGCCGTCTGCTGGAGATGATTCGCTTCAGCCACACGCTGTTCGCCCTGCCGTTCGCCCTGTTGAGTGCGACCTTGGCGTGGAGCCGGGAGCCGTTCCGCTGGCTGGACCTCGTCGGCATCCTCACGTGCATGGTCTTCGCCCGCTCGGCCGCGATGGCCTTCAACCGCCTGACCGACCGCAAGATCGACGCCGCCAACCCGCGCACGGCTCAACGGCATTTGCCCGCCGGAACGCTGTCTGTGTCCGTGGTGATCTTGTTCACCGTCGCGTGTTCCGTCGCCTTCGTCGCCGCCTGCGGGCTGTTCGCCCTCCGCGAGCCGCCGAATTGGTGGCCGCTGTATTTATCCGGCCCCGTACTCGTGTTCATCGGGGCGTACTCGCTCACCAAGCGGTTCACGGCCCTCGCCCACTTCTGGCTCGGCGCCTCGCTGATGCTCGCCCCCATTTCCGCGTGGGTCGCCATCCGCGGCGTGGACGACTTGCTCACCCCCCTGTGCGTCGGCCTGACGGTCTTCTTCTGGGTCGCCGGCTTCGACATCCTCTACGCCTGTCAAGACGCCGACTTCGACCGCCAGGCGAAACTGCACAGCGTCCCCGCGAAGGTCGGAATCAAGAACAGCCTGCGCATCGCGTTCGGGTGTCACATGGTGATGATCGCGTTATTGGCGGTGACGTACTGGGTGACGCCGGAACTCGGGAACGTGTTCCTAGGCGGCATCATCGCGGTGGGGTTGCTGTTGCTCTACGAACACTGGATTGTGCGGCCGGACGACTTGACGCGCGTGAACCAAGCGTTTTTTCAGGTAAACGCCGTCGTGAGCGTGGGGCTGTTCGCGCTGGTGTTGTGGGAAGTGGCGGCGCGGTAGAATGACTGTGGAGGTGTTCTCTTGCCGATCCCGATTGAACTGGAACTGGAAGACGACGGCCGCTGGCTGGCCGAGGTGCCCGACTTGCCCGGCGTGCTGGCCTACGGCGAAACCCGCGATGCGGCATCCGGCGCGGGCATTGGCATTGCGCGTGTTGGCCGATCGGGTCAAACACGGCGAAGCGACGTTATTATCCGAAACGGCCTTGGCAATCGATTTGTTATGGCCCGAAGAAGATGCCCCGTGAGAATAACCTCATAACGATGCAATAAGAGACATCAGATGATTGATACAGCCAAGCTAGCATACGGTACATTGAATACATTGAGGAATGTTCTCGTTCATCAACTGGAACGAATTAGTGCCCTTCATGTTTTTGAGCATGGCTTTGAAGGCTGGTGGAAAGTCAAATTCTTGACTGCCTTAAACAGCTACAGTTTTTCATCTGACTATGACAACCATTATCAAGTTCGGCCAGAGCAAAATCCAAAAACATACGGTATTGAAGGAGATTTTCCTGACAAATATGTAGACATTATGGTTGGGCCATGGTCAGAAGGCGAGAAAACAATTATCGCCAATCAGACTCCCAGGGTGTGGGTGGAAATAAAAACTGCCACCGCCAAGAAGAAGGATTTTACAAGCTGTATAAATCAGCTTAAGATAGATCTTGTCAAATGGTCCAATGCAAGTTGGGATCAAGATGATGTCGTGATATCATGCTTGGTATTGTTATATTATTCCAGCGATGCGAATCGCTGGCAATTACCAAGTGGGTGGTTAGCAAGTTTAGACGAAGTATCTCAAAGCTATCCTAGATTTCTTCCGAACCTCCGAGTTGCTTGCCCGGCCTTTGATCAAGACGATCCACGATCGGATGTCTGCGTCAGCATCGATTTTTTCACAATTCATGGAAGTCAATTTATTCATAAACTGGATTAGCATTTTTTAAATGCAATACACGCCCGAACGTCTTCGGCGGTCAGTTCCGGGAAGTCGGCCAGAATCTCGTCGGGCGTCATGCCGCCGGCCAAGTATTCCAGTACGTCCTGCACGGTGATCCGCATGCCGCGGATGCAGGGCTGCCCGCTCCGCTTGCCCGGCTCGATGGTGATGAGGCCGGCGTAATCGGCAGTGGTTGGAACGGGTGTCATGCAGACATTCTACCAAAAGGCGTTGTGAAACCGCGACACTCTCCCCGCCGTCACTTCCCAATCAGCGTGTTAAACTCCGCCTCCGTCAGCACCGGCACGCCGAGTTCCTTGGCCTTGTCCAGCTTGCTGCCGGCGTCGTCGCCGCACACCAGGTAGTCGGTCTTCTTGGACACGCTGCCGGACGGCTTGCCGCCGAGGCTCTTAATCAGGTCTTCGATTTCCTTGCGGCCGTAGCTCGACAGCGTCCCCGTCACCACCAGCGTCTTGCCGGCGAGGACGGCGCCGCCGGTCGGGGCGGCGCGGCGGTCTTGGGTCATTTTCAGGCCGAGGGTCTTTAGTTCGTTGATGAGCTTTTCGCCTTCGGGGCGATGCAGGAATTGGTGGACGCTCTCGGCGCGCTTGGGGCCGATGCCCTTCACCGCGGCGAGGTCGTCCACGGTGGCGGCGAACAGGTCGTCCATCGTCGAGAACTGTTCCGTGATCAGTTCGGACAAACTGCCGCCGACGGTGTAGATGCTCAGGGCCGCCAATAGCCGGGCGAGGCCGCGGCCCTTGCTGGCGGCGATGCCGTTCAGCAAGTTCTGGGCCTTCGAGTCGGCGAAGCCTTCCAGCGAGAGGAGTTGCTTCTTCTCCAGGCGGTACAGGTCGGCGACGGTTTTGACGAGTTCTGATTCCACCAGTTGCTTGGCGACTTCCTCCCCCAAGCCGTCGATGTCCATGCGCTCGCGGCGGGCGAACGAAAGCAGCCGCTGCGCCGCCTGGGCGGGGCAGCGGCCCACGTCCATGCACTGGTAGCCGTAACTGCTGGCCGACTCGTACTTCTCCACGACGCCGCCGCAGACGGGGCAGGCCGTCGGCCACGCCAACTTCTTCTCCTTGCCCGTGCGCGACTCGGTGACGACTTGCACCACCTGCGGGATGATCTCCCCGGCTTTTTCCACGACGACCGTGTCCCCGATGCGGGCGTCGAGTTGGTCCACCACCGAGGCGTTGTGCATACTGGCCCGGCTGACCGTCGTGCCGGCCAAGCGCACGGGCGGGTCGAACAGGGCGACGGGGGTGAGTTCGCCGAACTTGCCGACGGAGAGTTCGATGCCGCCGAGTTTCGTGATCGCCTGCTCGGCCTCGAACTTGTACGCCTTCGCCCACCGCGGCACTTTCGACGTGTACCCGAGCCGTTGCCGCTGGGCGAAGTCGTTCACCTTGATGACCATGCCGTCCGTGTCGTACGGCAAGTCGTGCCGCTTCTCGGCCCACGAGTCGCAGTGGGCGATTACCTCGTCCATCGTCTCGCAGTGCGTCGTGTGCGGGTTGACGGGGAAGCCGAACTTCTTGAGGCAGTCGAACAGTTCCGTCTGCGAGCCGATGCTCAGGCCTTCGACGACGCCGGACGAATACGCGAACAGCCGCAGCTTGCGCTTGGCGCTGATCTTCGGGTCGAGCAGTTTCAGCGTGCCGGCCGTCAGGTTGCGCGTGTTCTCGTAGGGCTTCTCCTTGCCGCCGGCCGCCCGCTCGCGGTTCAGGCGCACGAGTTCGGCCCGCGTCATGTACACCTCGCCGCGGACCTCGAACACGGCCGGCGGCTTGTCGGCGTACAGCTTCAGTGGAATCTCGCCGATGGTCCGCAGATTGTGCGTCACGTCGTCGCCGACTTCGCCGCTGCCGCGGGTGGCGCCGACCTTCATCACGCCGGTCTCGTAGGTGATGGCCATCGAGACGCCGTCAATTTTGAGTTCGACCGTGTACGTGACTTTGTCCTTGGCCCCCAGCGCCTTGCGCACGTCGGCGTCGAACTTGCGCAGGTCGTTGGCGTTGTAGCTGTTGTCGATGGACAGCATCGGGACGCGGTGCGTGACCTTGGCGAACCCCTCGATCGGCGCCCCGCCGACGCGCTGCGTCGGGCTGTCCGGCGTCAGCAGGCGCGGGTTCTTCTTCTCAATCTCCTTCAACTCGTCGAGGAGCTTGTCGAACTCCCGGTCGGAGATTTCCGGCGCCGCATCCACATAGTAGAGGTGGTTGGCCCGGTTGAGTTGGTCCCGAAGTTGGGCGGCGCGCTTGGCGGTGTCCATGAGAGAAGTCCCGTGTGGGTGATGGGGGGATTGTGGGGCGGAGGGCGGGAAGTTGCAAGGTGCGTTGCCGACCGTATTGTTTAGCCGCGACGCGACGCTTCGGAGTGGAGCGCGGGCCGGCCGAGTCGAATCGCTCCCCGTTCAGCCAGCGATTGAATGATGGCAGACCGCGCTCCACTCCCAAAGCGTCGCGTCGCGGCTAAACAAATTTCCCCTCCGGCCCGCACATTCCGCAAAATCCGCTCAAGTCGCGTTTTCGGCCGGCCGATGAATGTCCCATGCGAATCGGGACGCCCACGGCGGGCGCGGGGATCGGCGGCGAGCCGAAAGGATGGCACGGATGCGACGCAAAATCTTGCTCGGGCTGGTCGCGGTGGCGGGGGTGATGCCGGCCGTCGGGTGCGGCGTGCCGATCAACCGCTACGACTCCGACCCGAACTACCGGACCACGCAACTGCTCAACGAGTCGGAAGACTTGCGGCAGGCCCGCGAGGAAGTCCACCGCTTCTGGATGAACAACCAGCCCTCGGTGCTGACGTATGAGCGCCTCAACGGCGCCATCGGGCCGTGATTTGAAGAATTTTTAGCCACGGATCGAACACGGATGAAACACGGATAAAGGCAAAAGACAGAAGACAGTTGAAAATCCGAAGACGGATGAAAGGCACGGAAACACACGGCAAAGACATCAGAAGATGTTTTGTCCGTGTCTCATCTGTGCCTTTCATCCGTCTTCGGATTTTCAACTGTCTTCTGTCTTTATCCGTGTTTCGTCCGTGTTCGATCCGTGGCTAAAAATGTCTTTCTTCTCTTACGCCTTCGCCGGCGCCCCAATCCCGGACTTGTCCGTCACCAGTTTGGCCACGCGGTCGATGTCGTAGAAGCGCGTCGCCTCCATCAGCAAGCGGCTCTCGAACCACATGTCGGCGTCCACCAGCGGCATGAACAGGTCGTACACGTTGTCCACGCCCAGGTAGACCGGCACGCCGGCGTCCAGGAGTTTCGGCACCGGGGCGATGGAGTTGTGCAGGGGGGCCTGCATGTCCAGTTGCTTCATGCTCAGGGCGGCCGACGGGCAGACGATCACACTCACGCCGGCGTCCTTCAACAGCTTAATGATGCGGTCCTGCTCCGACGGCGGCTTCGCGGCCACCGAGATGGCGTGGACGGCCGAGACGCGGCCTTCCATGCCGTGTTCGATCGTCTTACGGGCGAGCATCTCCGTCTCGCTCTCGTAGGGGTTGTTCTCCTGGTCCACATGCACGTCGAGCCGCTTGTTCTGCTCTTTGGCGATGCGCATGATGATGTCGATGTGCTTCTCCGGCGTCGGCCGATCTTTGGACGGCAGCCCGCCGACGAGGTCGGCCATGTCACACGCCTTTTCGAACTGCTCGCGGGAGTCGTCGTCCAAGACGCCCTGCAACGGCTGCACGCCGATCTCGAACACGATCTGGCCCTTGAACTTCTTCTTCACCTCCAAGGCCGCCTCGACGGCCAGCGTGCGGATGGTGCTGTCCGCGTCCACCAGCGTCCGGCAGTACGTCACCTTCTGGTCGATCATCTTCTGCACGCCGCGGCCGATGCGCTCGACGAGGTCTTCGCGGGTGTAGTTCTCCTTCAAGTGCTTGTACAGCGCCCACTTCTTCTGCATGTCCACCATGCTCAGGCGCAGGTTCTCCGGGGAGATCAGGTACGCCTTGTCGAAGTGGGCGTGGTAGTTGGCGTACCCGCCGTGCTCGGCGACGAGGCGGTGGAACTCGGCCCGCATGTCCCACGGGCTTTTCGTCTCGGAGACCTTGTACTTGTAGAAGCCCTCGGCGTCCTTCTTCACGATCTGGTCGACGGTCTGGATGGCCACGTCCACGTCGGTGATGAGCGGGATGCCGTTCTCGATGGCCAGCGAGCGGATCAGGTTGCTGTCGGAGCCTTCGTCGTAGTCGTTGTCCCCGGTCAGCACGTTGACGATGAGGTCGACGCGGTTCTCGGCGAGGAACGTCTTGATATTCGGCTCGCGCTTGTCCGAAATCTTGACGATCTCCTGGTTGGCGACCCCCTTCTGCGTCAGGTAGCGGTACGTCCCCGGCGTGGCGAGCAGGTCCACGTTGAGTTTGGCGAGCCGCTGGAGGGCGGGGAACATGCGGTCCTTGTCGGCCGGCTTG
>JAYUGD010000055.1:0-2585 GCA_043767785.1 Zavarzinella sp.
AGACGGGAAGGGGGAGCAAGCGGCCGGCAGTAGTTTGGCAATGGGTTTGACACTTCCTCCATGACCGCCTCCCCCCACTCCCGGCTTCAACACTTGCTGCGGGACGTGGCCCCCAACAGTCCCTTCTACGCCCGCAAGTTCGCCGGGCTGGACATCACCGACTTTCAAAACCTCCCGTTCACGGCGAAGGCCGAGCTGGTCCGCGACCAACTGGAACACCCGCCGTACGGCAGCGTGCTGACGTTGCCGCGCGAGAGCTATTGCCGGCTGCACCAGTCGTCCGGCACGTCCACGGGGCGGCCGTTGCGGTGGCTGGACACGCCGGAGTCGTGGGACTGGCTGTTGCAGTGCTGGGCCGAGATGTTCGCCCGCGTCGGCCTGACGCCGCGGGACGTGTTCTTCTTCCCGTTTTCGTTCGGGCCGTTCCTCGGGTTCTGGACGGCGTTCGAGGCCGCCGCCAAGGCCGGGTACTTGTGCCTGCCCGGCGGCGGGCTGACCAGCACGGCCCGGCTGCGGTTCCTGTTGGACCACCAAGCCACCGTGATTTGTTGCACGCCCACCTACGCCCTGCACCTCGCGGAGCTGGCGGCGGCCGAGGGGCTGGACCTCGCCGGGTCGGCCGTCCGCATGCTAATCGTGGCCGGCGAGCCGGGGGGCGGCATCCCGGCGACGCGGAAACGGATTGAAGAAGTTTGGGGCGCCCGCGTCTATGACCACTATGGATTAACCGAAGTCGGCCCGTCGGCCATCGAGGCGACCGACACGCCCGGCCGCTTGATCGTTCTGGAGAGCCAGTACGTCGCCGAGGTGATCGACCCGGCCGGGACCGCTGCTGTTGCCGACGGCCAGCCGGGCGAGTTGGTGTTGACGAACCTTGGCCGGCTCGGCTCCCCGCTCATTCGGTATCGCACCGGGGACGTGGTGACGGCCCGCCGGGCCGCGGACGGCGGCCTATTAATGGAAGTCCTCGGCCGGACCGACGACATGATCCACCTGCGCGGGAACAACGTGTACCCCACGGCCATCGAGGCGGTGATCCGGCGGTTCCCGGCCGTCGCGGAGTTCCGCATCACGGTGGACAAGACCGGCCCGCTGACCGACTTGGGCATCGAAATCGAGCCGGCCGGCCCCGATTCGGGGAGCGACTTGCGCGAGGCCGTCAGCCGGGCGATCCGCGACGAACTCCTGTTCCGGGCGGCCGTGACCGTCGTCCCGCCGGGAACTTTGCCGCGGTATGAGATGAAAGCGAAGCGTGTGGTGGTAAAACAGCAATGACCAATGACCAATGACCAATGACCAATCTTGGTGAGCCGAGGGCCGTCAGGCCCCGGGTGGTGCGCTCAAGCCCCTCACCCGGCGGCTTACGCCGCTCGGCTCGCTCGGTCATTGCCCATTCCGTAACTTAACGCGACAGCGAACATGATCCGGAGTTTCTCTCCATGACCGCACAGCGACGACTCACCCCCCTCCTTTTGGCGGCGGCCGCCCTTCTGGCGGCGGCCCCGGCCGCCTTCGCCGTCGAGTGGACGCACTGGCGCGGGCCGCTCCAGACCGGCTTCTCGCGCGAGGTGGACTTGCCGGCCGAATGGGACCCCGCGACCCCCGGCCGGGAGAACCTGATTTGGAAGGCCCCGCTCGGGTGCCGGTCCACGCCGCTCGTGATGGGCGGCAAGGTGTACCTGATTACCTCGTTCGGGGACGTGCCCCGCACGCAGACGGCCGCCGAGCGGCTCGTCACCGGGGAGCGCGTCGTGTGCCTCGACGCCAAGACCGGCAAGCAGGAGTGGGAGACCAAGTTCAACGTCTTCCTCACGGACATCGTGACCACGCGCCTCGGCTGGGCCAACCTGGCGGCCGACCCCGCGGGCAAGAAAATCTACTGTCACACCTCGGCCGGGTTCCTCGCGGCCATCGACGCGGCCGACGGCAAAATCGTCTGGCAGCATCAACTGACGGAAGAGTACGGCCGCGTCTCCGGGTACGGCGGCCGGCTCACGTCGCCGCTGTGCGACAGCGGCCTCGTGATCGTCGGCATGGTCAACTCGGCGTGGGGGACCGTCACCCGGCCGTCCAGCCGCTTCGTCGCCTTCGACCAAGAGACGGGCAAGGTCGCGTACTGGGCCGAAGTCCCCGGCGACTACAAGCCGGCCACGTACCAGAGCAACCCGGTCGCGGCGACCATCAACGGCCAGCGCGTCTTCATCTCCGGGGCGGTGGACGGCGGCCTGCACGCCTTCCAAATCCGCACCGGCAAGTACCTGTGGGGCTACAAGTTCAGCTCCGGGATGATTAACCCGTCCCCCGTCGTGGTCGGCAACTACGTCATGTGCTGTCACGGCGAGGAGAACCCCGAGGGGGGCGACATCGGCCGCGTGATCTGCGTGGACGGCTCCAAGGTCACCAACAACAAGCCGGCCCTGGTGTGGCAGTATCGGGACGGGACGCGCTTCGGCCTCTCGTCCCCGGCCGCGGACGACAAGTACCTGTACGTGCCCGACGACGCCGGCAAGCTCTACTGCTTCGACATCTTCAAGGAAGTCAGCGGGGCGCAGAAGACGAACAAGTTCCTCTGGAAGTTCAACTAC
>JAYUGD010000056.1:0-2582 GCA_043767785.1 Zavarzinella sp.
GGTCGCGCGCAATGGCAGGCTGGCTGGCAGAGCTTCACAATTCCTTCATCATCGGCCGCCGCGGCGCGGCCGGCTCAGTGCAACTCGGCCGCCGCGGCCTTCGCGGCGGCGACGGTCAGGGCGATGTCCTCGTCCGTGTGAGCGGCCGAGACGAACGCGGCTTCGAATTGGCTGCACGGCAAGTACACGCCGCGGTCCATCATGTGCCAGAAGAACTGGCCGAAGCGGGCGGTGTCGCTCTTCTTCGCCGAGTCCAAGTCTTTCACCGGCGACCCGGTGAAGAACAGCGTCCACATGCTGCCCACGCGGTTGATCGTGTGCGGGATGTAGGCGTCCTTGCACGCGGCGGCCAACCCGTCCACGAGGCGGGCGGTCAGGCGCTCCAGCTTCGCGTAGGGGGGATTGTCCCGGAGTTCGGTGAGCGTGGCAATCCCCGCGGCCATCGCCACCGGGTTGCCGGACAGCGTGCCCGCCTGAAACACCGGCCCGGCCGGCATGACTTTGCGCATGATCTCGGCCTTGCCGCCGTAGGCGCCGACCGGGTAGCCGCCGCCGACGATCTTGCCCAGCACCGTCAGGTCCGGCGCGTCGCCCAGGAGTTCCGTGGCCCCGCCGTAGGCGAGGCGGAAGCCGGTCATCACTTCGTCGTAGATCAGCAGCGCGCCGTGCTTCGTCGTGAGCTTCCGCAACTCGGCCCGGAACTCCTTGCCCGGCGAGACCAGGCCCATGTTCCCGGCGACGGGTTCGAGGATGACGCCGGCGATCTGGTCGCCGCGCTTTTGGAAGAGGTCCGCGAGGGCGGCCGTGTCGTTGTACTTCAAGACGACCGTGTCCGCGGTGCAGCCGGCCGGCACGCCGGGGCTGGTGGGGACGCCGTGCGTCAGCGCGCTCGACCCGGCGGCGACGAGCAGCGCATCGACGTGCCCGTGGTAGCACCCGGCGAACTTGACGATCACGTCCCGCCCGGTGTGCCCGCGCGCCAGCCGGACGGCGCTCATCGACGCCTCCGTGCCGGAACTCACCATGCGCACCATCTGGACGTGCGGCATCGCCTTCGTGATGAGTTCGGCCAGTTCGCTCTCGCGCTCGGTCGGCGCCCCGAAACTGCTGCCGGCCTTGGCGGCCTCGATCGTCGCGGCCAGCACCTTGGGGTGGACGTGCCCGAGGATCATCGGCCCCCACGAGCCGATGTAGTCCAGGTAGCGGTTGCCGTCGATGTCGTAGAGGTACGGCCCGGCCGCCGCCGCGATGAAGATCGGCTCGCCGCCGACGGCCCCGAAGGCCCGCGCCGGGCTGTTGACGCCGCCGGGGATGAGGGCCTTGGCCCGCTCGAACGCTTGGTGGGAGAGAGGTCTGTTCATGGGGACATTCTAAATCTTGGAATGACCAATGACCAATGACCAATGACCAAACAGAACACCGCTTCTGATTGGTCATTGGTCATTGGTCATTGGTCATTGGTCATTCCGTATCGGGCGAGAGCCGAACGGAAGACTTCTTCGATCAACTCCTTGTGCGTGACGCCGATCATCCGGCACATGATGATGAGGTCGCTCCACTCGGGGTTGAGGCCGGGCAGGGGGTTGGCTTCCAGGAAATATGGCACGCCGTCGCGGACGCGGAAGTCGATGCGCGTCAGGTCGCGGCAGCCCAGCACGTCGTAAGCGGCCAAGGCGGCGGCTTCCAAGGCTCGCAGGTCTCTCGCCGGCATTTTCGGCGGGGTCTCGTAGTAGAGTTTGTCTTCCCAGTCCCGCTTCACTTCGACGCTGTAGACGAAGCGGGCCGGGTCTTGCTTGGGGACGACGCGCATCATGCCGAGGACGCGGGGCGGGTCGTTGCCGATCACGCCGACCGTCACTTCGTCCCCGCTGATGAACTCTTCCAGCAGCACGCCTTGCTTGTAGTCGGTCCACAGGCCGGCGATGACGGGGCCGACGACTTCGACCTTCTCGATCAGGCACTTCGAGCGGATGCCCTTGCTCGACCCCTCGCACACCGGCTTGGCGATCAGCGGCAGGTCCAGCCCGAGTTCCGAGACGAGGCCGGGGAACTCGGCGAAGTCGCCGTCGTACGGCGTGCCCGAGTAGTTGAGCAGGATGCCCTTGGGCACGACCACGTCCGCCTCGGTGACGACGCGGCGGGCCATGTCCTTGTCGAGACTCAGCGCGAGCGTCAGCACGTCGGACCCGGTGTGCGGGATGCCGAGCATCTCGCACACGGCCGTCACGCGCGCCTCCCGGTTGCGGGACGTGCCGGTCCCTTCCGCGAGGTTGAACACGAAATCGACCGGGTCGGCGAGGAGCTTCTGCAACAGTTCCTTGCCGTTGCCGAGTTCGACGGGCGTGTGGCCCATGCCGCGCAACACGTCCGCGATGGCCGTGACGGTCATCGGGTGGTCGAACTCCTCGTGCAAGTCGTCCGGCGCGCCGGCGGGCAGCGGGGTCTTGGGCTTGAGGTCGAACGCGATCCCGACTTTCATGGCAGGCTCCGAGTGTCAACGAAAAAACCACGGACCGAAGCGGCCGGCGTCTGACCAAGCGAGAAAAACCAAATGTCTTCTCTGGTCAGGCGTGGCCGAATCG
>JAYUGD010000057.1:0-2581 GCA_043767785.1 Zavarzinella sp.
CCGGGCGGCGGCGGCGTTCGCCCATGCCTACGGCTTCGGGCCGCAGACACGGCTGTTGCACGTCTCCAACATGGCGTACATGGCGGGGTTCCTGAACACGCTGCTGTGCCCGCTGGCCGCCGGGGCGTGTGTCGTGGTGGCGCAGCCGTTCACCGGACAGACGGCCCTCCAATTCTGGGGCGTGCCGATCAAGTATCAGGTCAACACGTTCTGGCTGGTGCCGAGCATCCTCGCCGCCCTGTTGAAACTGGACCGCAACGTCCAAGCCCCGGCTTATTGCCGTGAGCATGTGCAGCGGGTGTGCGTCGGCACGGCCCCGCTGGCCCGGCAGGTGCAACTCGACTTCGAGGCCAAGTACGGCGTCGAGGTCTTCAAGAGTTACGGCCTCTCCGAGACACTGTTCGTCGCCGCCAACTCGCCGGCCTTCCCGCGCAAGCCCGCCTCAGCCGGCCGCGTGCTGCCGGGCGTCGAGATCCGCGTGGCCGACGACGGCGAACTTCTCGTCCGCTCCGAATTCCAGATGGCAGGTTACTGGGATCCGGAACGGCACGTTCCGGACGCGGTCACGGCCGAGGGCTGGTTCCCGAGCGGTGACCTCGGGCACGTGGACGCGGACGGCGACCTGTTCATCACGGGCCGCAAGAAAGACCTGGTCATCCGCGGCGGGTTCAACATCAGCCCGCGGGCCGTCGAGGAAGTGCTGCTCGAACACCCCGGCGTCCACGACGTGGCGGTCATCGGCGTACCGCACCCGTTCTACGGCGAAGACCTGTTGTGTTATTTGGAGTTGAAGCCGGGCGTTGCGTTGCCGACGATCCTGCCGGAATTGAAGGCGCTGGGCCAGGCGAAGCTGGCGGCCGGTTCCGTGCCGACGCAGTTCGTGGCGTTGGACGCCTTGCCGCGCAACAGTACAGGTAAGGTGTTGAAGACCGAACTGCGCACGCTCGCCACGGAGAAGCCATGATCCTCGGCGTCGATCACCTCGCCCTGTCCTGCGCGGCCCTGGAGCCGGCCATCCAGCAATTGACGGCCTTCGGCTTCCGGCTCGACTTCGCGCAGCCCGACTTGCCGAACCACCCCGGCAAGAAGCCGCTGCTGAAAGACTTCCAGCCCACGCACGGCATCGCCTACATGCGGGCGCCCGCCGGCGTCGCCATCGAGTTGGTGAACCACTCGGCCCCGCTGACCGCCGGCCGCTCCCCGTACCGCGTGCTGGCGACCGGGCCGAAGGCCGTGGCCGAGCAAGGCGTCACGCCCGAAGACTGGGACGGCCTAAGTGCCTACCCCACCGAATGGGCCGCCCTGGCCGTCCGCTGGTGGCTGACGCCGTCGGAGGAACAGGGCACGCGCGTCAAAGCGGTCAGCCTGCCCGTCCCCGACTTGGCCGCCGCCACGCGCTTCTGGGTTGACGGCTTGGGCGCTTCGCGAAGAGCCGCGACCGGGAAGGGGGCGTGGGTCGGCTACCGGCGCCCCGTCGCCTCTTGGTCGCTCGAAGTGTTTCTTCAAGAAGGGCCGTCCGCCGGCGAAAAGCCCATGCTGGACGACGCCGGCTTCCCGTGCGTCGCCCTGCTGACCAATCGCATGGACGATGACCTTGAGAAGGCGACGAAGGCCGGCGGGGAAGTGATCTGCCCGCCCTACGTCGTCACCGTCAACGGCCGCCCGCTAACGGTCGCCATGCTTCGCGGCCCGGCCGCGGAAATTGTCGAATTCATCCAAGTGAAGTGAAGGCGAGAGGTTCACACACGGGCGCCGGCAATTTACCTCACCCCCTAACCCCCTCTCCGAAGCGGAGAGGGGGGACCGGAATTTCTCCCCCTCTCCGCTTCGGAGAGGGGGCCGGGGGGTGCGGTAAACCGCCGGCGCCCGCGAGTGAACCGCCGACCGTCTGTTCGGACCATCAAGGAGAGGGCCGTGGCCAAGCGGATCGTTGACCTGACGTACACGCTGCACGAGGGGATGACCTCCTTCCCGGTGCATTGGCACCCGGTCGTGGAGATCACGCAGCTCGGCCGGCACGGGCTGGAGAACCGCGAGACGCGCAAGATCCTCCTCGGCACGCACACCGGCACGCACTGCGACGCCCCGCGGCACTTTGTCCCCGGCGGCGGGACGGTCGAACACATCCCGCTGGAAGTGTTGATGGGGCCGGCCCGCGTTCTGGACCTGTCGGCCACGCCGGACAAGGCGGCCGTCGGCGTCGAGGAACTGCGGGTGAAACTCGGGGACGCCCGGCCGGAGCGGGTCGTCCTGCGCTTCGACTGGGACCGGCACTGGGGCACGCGCAAATATTACCCCGACCACCCGTACCTGACGGACGAGGCCGCGACGTGGCTGGCCGACCGGGGGATGAAACTGTTGGCGATGGACACGCCGATGCCGGACGACCCGCGCAACGGGTCGAGTTCCGCGAACGACTCGCCGGTCCACAAGATCCTGCTGGGCCGCGGCATCATTTTGGTCGAGTACCTGACCCGGCTAAGCGCAATACCGTTCGTCTTCCCCCAAGTCATGGCCTCGTGGTAACTTGTGTTTACTGAAGACACACGCTGCCAGAGGAGGCCATGACGTGGAGGAAGGA
>JAYUGD010000058.1:0-7277 GCA_043767785.1 Zavarzinella sp.
GGGCTGGCTCACGCTCTGGCGCGGCTGGGCCCGCCTTCACCCGCTCATCCGATACCACTTGTCAATGACAAAGATGTGATGAACTGTCAGGCGTCAGGCCCATGGCTCGCCCAGACAAAGCGCGGCCGTCACTTCGGCTCGATGACGCCGCCGCCGTACGCGATGCGGCACTTGGGCAGTTTGGCGGCGAGTTTCATTACCGCGTCGGCCGTCAGCTTCGTCTTGGTGACGTTCAGCGTCTCCAGCGCGGTCAGCGTCTCCAGGGTCGGGACGGCCGCGTCGGTCAGCGGCGCGCCGGCCGCGTCGAGGTGGCGCAGGCGGCCGAAGCCCTTGAAATTCGCCAGCCCGTCGTCGCCCACTTTCGTCCCGGCGAGGTCGAGCAGTTCCAGCCCCTTGGACGACTTGAAGAGGGCGGCGTCGTCATCGGTCACCGGCATGCGGGCCAGGCGGACGTGCCGCAGGCCCTTGCAGTCCGTCAGCGCGGTCTGCCGGGGCGCCGTCAGCGCCTTTTGGTCGCTGAGGTCGAGGTGCGTCAGCCGGAACGGCGTCTTGGGGAATTCGGCGCCGGACTTGAACCATTGATTGCCCGTGTTGAGCCGGACGGTCCCGCCGCCGGCCAGCGTGGCCACGGCCGCCCGGCGGTCGTGCTCCCACTCGGCCGCGGCGACGACGTCCCCGTCGTGCTCGATCTTGCAGGCCGGCAGCCGGGCCGCCAGCCGCCGGACCTGCTCGGGCGTCAGCCGCGTCCCGCGGACGTTCAGCGTGGCCAGTTCGGTGAAGCCCTCGATCGTCGGCAGGCTCATTTCGCCGGCGAACGTCCCCTGCACGTCGAGGTCGCGCAGGCCGGCGAACCGGTTGTCCCGCAGGGCGAGCAGCCACGGCTCCGCGAAGCCGTTCCCGGACAGGTCGAAGGTCGTCAGGTGGCGGCAACCCTTGTAATGCCGGGTGACCACGTCGAACGGGAACACGGCGAAGCCGCTCGTGTTGCACCCGGTCAGGCGGAACGGCGCCGGCGGCAACGCCGGCGCCGCCCGAATCCATCGCGGCTCGCCGTTGACTTGGACGGCGCCGCCGAGGGCGAGGGTGTACAGCGCGGCCCGGCGGTCCGGCTCCGGCCGCGACGGCTCGACGGGCGGCTGGCGGTCCACTTCGATGGTGCAGTCGGGCAGCCGCGCGCCGAGTTGCGTGGCGCCGGCCGCCGTCAACATGGACCCCTTGGCGTCGAGGTGGACCAGGGACGGCAGACTTTGCAGGACGGGCAGGCTGGCGTCCCCGACCGACGTGCCGACGACGGTGAGGGCGGCCAAGTACTCGAAGTCCTTGACGTGGGCCAGGCCGCGGTCCGTCACCGCCGTGTTGCGGAGTTCGAGCCGCTCCAGTTCCTTGCAGTCCTTCAAGTGGGCCAGGCCGGCGTCCGTGACCGCCGTGTTGTTCAGCGTGAGGACGGCCAGCCGCGGGCAGCCGCGGAAATTCGCCAGCCCCGCGTCGGAGAAGGAGCCGTTGTTGACGAGGACTAGCCGCAGGCTTTTGCAGTGGCGGAAGTGGGCCAGGCCGGCGTCCGTGACGCGGCGGGCGGCGAAGGGGTCGAACTCGCACGCCGTCAGGGTGAAGGGCCGGGCCGGTGCGCTCGAGCCGCGGTAGCCGTGCGGCTCGCCGTCGAGGCGGACGACGGCCCCGACGCCCAGCGCGTACTCGGCGGCCCACCGGTCCGGGTCGGCCGGCGGGGCCGGCTCGGCGACGCCGCCGTCGTGGGTGATTTGGCAGGACGGCAGCCGCTCGGCCAACTGGGCGACCGCCGCGGCCGTCATCCCGGTCTTGCGCACGTCAAGGAGCGTGAGCCTGTCGAACGCCGCGAGGGCGGCGACGGCGCCGGGGCCGACGCGGGCGCCGGCCAGCCGCAGGCCGACCAGCCGCCGGCAGTTTTTCAAGTGGGCCAGCCCGGACTCGGTCACCGCCGTGCCCGACAGGTCGAGGTCTTGCAGGTTCCGGTATTCCTGGAAGGTCTCCAGCCCGGCGTCCGTCACCGCCGTGTTGGCCAGCGAAAGGACGGCAAGGACGTGGCAGTCCCGCAAGTTTTCCAGGCCGGCGTCCGTCACCGCCGTGTCGGCAAGATTCACGGTCAGGAGGCTCCGGTTGCCCTTGTAGGCCGCCATGCCCGCGTCCGTGGCCTTCGTGCCGGACAAGTCGCCGGAAATGAAGTTGAAGTACCCCGGCGGCAGCGCGGCCGGGGTCGTAATTTCAGGCAGGAAATCGGTGTTCGTTCGCACGCGGCCGCCGACGGCGAGCGTATACTCGGCCGCCCGGCGCTCGGCTTCCAACGGGGAATTTTTGGGCGGCGTGTTCGGCCCGCGGCCGGGGTCGGCCGGCGCCTTCGGCGGGACGGGCGTCACCTTCGGCGGGTCCGGGCGGGCCGCCACCGCCGGGCGGTCGGCCGTCAGGCGGACGACGGCCTTGCCCCCCTTGTCCACCGTGACGGCCTCCGTCTCCAACTTCACGCCGTCCCCGCCGACCATGCGGACTTGGTACTTGCCCGCCGCGACGGCCTTCGTGCGCTCGCCCGGCTCCAGCGTGTATTTTAACTTCCCGTCGTCGTACAGTTCGAGCTTGCCGGTCTTGAACCGCGCGTTGGTCTCGCCGTCGGCCTCGACCAGCAGCGTGCCCTCCTTGCCGCCGGACGCCCACAGGAAGACCGCGACGGCGGCGAGCAGCACGGCGGCCGCCCCGCCGCCGATCGCCAACGGCAACAGCCATCGGCGCGGCTCGCCGGCCGGCTTGGCCGCTTTTGCGGCCGGCGACGAGTCCACGTCCGTCTCGTCGCCGAGGTCGCCCCACACCTCGGCCGGGGCCGGGGCGACGGCGCTCATGCCGACCATCGTGGCGGGCGTGAGAATATGGTCCAGCTCTTGGGCGACCGCGTGGCCGGTCGCCGGGCGGGCGGCGGCGTTCTTCGCCAGCAGGCGCAGGATGAGGCCCGACAGTTCTTTCGGGACGGCGGGGTTGACCTCGCGCGGCGGCGGCGGGTTGTCAAAGGCCAGGCTGGCGAGGATGGCGATCGTGTCTTCCCCGGTGAACGGCTTCACGCCGGCCGTCATCTCGTACAGGATGACGCCGAGGCTCCACAGGTCGGCCCGGCCGTCCGCCTTCTTGCCGCGGGCCTGCTCCGGGGCCATGTACGCCGGCGTCCCGACGACGGTCCCGGCCGCCGTGATCTCGTTGTCCTGCCCCAGGCCGCGGGCCAGCCCGAAGTCCAAAATGCGGACCCGCGGGTGCGGCCCGCGGCCGGCCTCCAGCCACACGTTGGCCGGCTTGATGTCCCGGTGGATCAGCCCCGCCTCGTGGGCCGCCGCCAGCCCGAGGGCGATCTCCCGGCCGATGCGCACGGCCTCGGGGACCGGAATCCGGCCCTCGCGCTTGAGCCGGGCGTCCAGCGCCTCCCCCTTCAGGAACGGCATGGCGATGAACGCGACGCCGTCCTCTTCCCCGACTTGGTACACGGGGCAGATGTGGTCGTGTTCGACTTGGGCGGCCGTGCGGGCCTCGCGCAGGAAGCGGGCGACGGCCCCCGGCTTCTCGGCGAACTCCCGTTTCAGCGTCTTGATGGCGACCTGCCGGCCGAGGCGCGGATCTTCGGCCAAGTACACCGTCCCCATGCCGCCTTGGCCGAGAATCTTCTTGACCTCGAAGGCAGCCAGTTTCAACAACTTCGGCGACGACTTGGCCTGTCGCCCCGGCGGGCCGCCGTCCGTGTGGTCGATGCGGCCGTCCGCGGCGGCGACGTCGGTGAACCGCCCCACGAGCATGTCCGCCAGCGCGTCCTCGGCCGGGTTCGTGCCGCGCGGCCGCCGGTGCAACGCCGCGATCAAGGACACGGCCTGCCGGCCGATGGCGACGGCCACGTCGTCCAGGACGCCCGGCTCGGCGAAGCGGGCGGCCAACGGGCCGACCGCCGCGGCCGGGAGTTGCCCGCGGACGAAGAGTTTGAGGCGTTCGAGTTCGGACGCGAGCGGGTGCGACACGGGGGCGGGGTCTCCGGGGCGGCGGGGCGGGGCGGGGCGGGGAACGAATTCACCACAAAGGCACAAAGTTCAAACAAAGACGCACAGAGAAGACACGACTCGATTTTATTCTTCCTCGTGAAACTTCGTGCTTCCTTTGTGCCTTTGTGGTGAATGTTTTTCCGTCGTCACCCTCATCCCTTGGCCAGCTCCGTCCACAGCGCCTTGTAGTACCGTAGCACATCTTCGCCGCTGGCGGCGTCCGGCGGGGTGCGGCCGACTTCGCACATCGTGTAGCGGTCGTAGCCGATGCCGCGGAGCAGGGCGAACAGTTCCCGGTACGGGTAGACCTTGGCGCCGTCCTTGTAGATCTCGTTGATGTGGCACGACTTGATCCACGGCTTCAACATCTCGAACGCCTCTTTGACAGACCCGCCCTTCACGTCCGTCGGGTTGGAGTTCCACGTCACGCCGACGCTCTTGTGGGCTGTGTTCTCCATGATGGTCTTCATGTTCGCCGGCTCTTGCGTGCCGGCCCCGTGGACCTCGACGCAGATTTCAATGCCCGCGGCCTCGGCGGCGGCCCCGCACTCCTTGAGGGCCATGCCGATCTGGGCCAACGTCTTCTCGACGGGGACGCCCTTCGGCAGCCCGTTCGGCCGGACCTTGACGCCCTTGCCGCCGATGTCGGCGACGAGTTGGACGAACTCCTTGCACGTCTCGATCTGCTTCTTCACCACGGCCGCGTCGGCCGCGTGGAACTCGCAGGTGCTGCCGCAGCCCCAGAAGACGACGCCGGCGTCCGCGAACTGCTTCTTCACGTCGGCCCGCTGCTCCTTCGTGAGCGACGGCTCCACGCCGTGCTTGTGCGTCGTCCGGCACTCGACGGCCGCGATGCCGACGCTTTTGCAAATCTTCAAGGTGGTGGCCAGATCCCAGTTGGCCGCCACGTTGTACGTGACGATGCCCAGCTTAAAGCGGAGGTCGTCGGGCGGCGCCGGCGACGCCTTCACGGGGTCGGCCCCCGTCACGACGCCGGCGGCCACGACACCGGCGGCCCCGGCCGCCACGAATTCCCGACGGTTCGGACGCATGAACGGACACTCCCTAGGAGAGATTGGTTGAAGGGTGCATCATCCCATTGATGGCGGGGCGGGGCAAGGGAAAAGGCCCGCCGGGCGCCGCGGCCCTCACACCCGCCGGAAGACCGCGCAGGAGTTGCTGCCGCCGAAGCCGAAGGAGTTGGAAATGGCCACGTCTATCTTCGCGTCGCGGGCCGTGTGCGGGACGTGGCACAAGTCGCACTCGGGATCGACGTTATTCAGGTTGATCGTCGGCGGGACGGCTTGGCGGGCGAAGGTGATCAAACACGCCAACGCCTCGAACGCGGACGCGGCGGTGATGAGGTGGCCGGACATGCTCTTGGTCGAACTCACCGGGACGGCGCGGTAATTCGCCCCGAGAATCTCGCGCAGGCCCTTGGCCTCGGCAATGTCCCCGACGGGGGTGCTGGTGCCGTGGGCGTTCACGTAGTCGATGGCGGAGGCGTCGAGGCGGGCCTCGGCGAGCGCCTTGCGGATGGCGGCCGTCGCCTGCACCGGGTCCGGCGACGGAATCACGGGGTGGTACGCATCGCTGGACAGGCCGACGCTCAACAGTTCGCCGAGCGGGGCGGCCGAGCGGGCTTTCGCTTTCGACGCCGGCTCCAGCACGAAGGCCGTGCCGCCTTCGCCCATCACGAAGCCGTCGCGGTCCTTGTCGAACGGGCGGGAGGCGCCGGCCGGGTCGTCGTTGCGGCGGGACAGCGCCCGCAGGTTGCCGAAACTGGCCAACACCACTGGCGTCAACGCGATGTCGGCGGCCCCGGCCACGACCGCGTCGCACCAGCCGAGTTCCAGCCAGCGCTTCCCTTGAGACAACGCGAAGTTGCCGCTGGCGCACGCCGTCGAGAGCGTGGCCGCCGGGCCGGTCAGGCCGAGTTCACGTTTCAAAAAGGCGGTCAGCGGCCGCTGCGGGAAGCGCGGGTCGGCCGGCGGCACGCCCGGGTTTTGCAGGGCGACGCGCTCCCAGTGCAGGCCCCACTCGCCGGCGGTGCTGAACGCGAGGCCGATGCGCCGCTCGCGCCGCGACTCCCACAGCCCGGCCTGCTTCAGCGCATTCACGACGCACCACACGGCCACTTTCTCGACCGGGATCAGGGTAGCGAAGTCCCCGCCCCAACCGTCCGGCTCGGGGAAGCCGGCCAACTGCGCCCCGAACTGGCATGGGTGGTTGGCCACGTCGAAACTCTCAACCCGCCGGACCGCGGACCGGCCGGCCAGCAGGCCGTCGGCCACCTCGTCCACGGTCGTGCCGTGCGGCGCGTTCACGCCGGCCCCGGTGATCCAGATCGGCTCCTTGGTCATGGGGTTCCCCTCGGCCCCAGGCGGTCAATCGCCCGCCAGCCCGTTTCGCCGTCGGCCGGCTCGCCGGTGTACTCGACCGCCGCAACCAATGCCTCGCCGACGGCGTCCGGGCCTTCGGGGTTGTCGTTTTGCCACCCGGCCCACACCATCCACCCGCCGGTCGCGTCTTCGCCGGCCAGCCACGCCGCCATGCCGAGGCAAACGTCCTCCTCCGTATCCGGCACGCCGCCGACGCCCATGTTCGGGCCGTTCAGCGCCAACGCTTGGCTTAATATGCCGGACAGGGAATGCAGCAGACAGTGCGGGATCACGTGCGGGGAAACGGACCACGCCCCGTTCGTGAGGAACTTGGTGATGGTCTCCGTCATGCGCGCCTGGCCCGCCCGGCGCGGGTTGGCGACGACGCCCCAGCCGGCCTGCCGTTCCGGGGTGATGCCGAAGGCCGTGATCGCGTCACGCAGGGCGGTCAGCGAGAGAAGAACAAGGTCGTCACATTGCTTGAGGATGCCGACGGAGACGGTGTTCGCGAAGAATTGTTGCAGCGGCCCGCGCAGCGCGGGAATGTCCGCCCCGGCGCGGGTCACGCGGGCGACGGCCACCACGCGGGCCGACACGCCGGGCGCCAAGCGAACCACGGCCGGCAAGGGAACGGGCGTCTGCATCCGATCAGGATAGGAGATGACCGATGTGGTGACGAAACGAACATGTCCGCCCGCGGCGTTATACCGCCCGCGGCCACGATTGATCTTGATCTGTCGCCCCTTGTACTCCTCACGCTTCGCGTGAGGATCGGCTTCCCCCCACGGGAAGCGGTCGTCTCGGGCGGGAAGCCGGTCCTCACGCGGAGAGCTTGTGCAAAAATCGGCCGGCGGGGGCG
>JAYUGD010000059.1:0-7271 GCA_043767785.1 Zavarzinella sp.
GGCGGTGAGGGAGGTCACCCCGAACGGGGCGTCCACGCTCACCATGTTGAGGCTCGAATCCGTGGTGATGGCCCCGACGGCGACGCCCGACGCCACCCCGGTCCCCTTGAGGGTCAGGGTGGAATTGTCGAACACGCCGGGGAGGCGGGAGGTCACGCCGCTTTCCGGCGTCAGGTAGCCGCTGGTCCTGATCGCCCCGACGCTCTCGCCGGTCAGCGTGAGGCCGGAGGCGATGGCTCCGGCGGTGATGCTGCCGACGCGGCCGACCACGTCGGTCCCCGTCACGGGCGAATCCGTGGTGATGGACCCGCTCAGGTCACGGGCGACGGTGATGCTGGTGATTCCGTTGGGGGCCAGCAGCGTGCCGGACATGTTGCCGGCCGCCTTGACGGCCCCGATGCCCGTCAGGGCGCCCGTCTCGCGGTAGGTGTTCACGGTGAGGCCGCTGAGGTTGCCAAGCTGGGCCGGGGTGCTCGGCAGGGTTTGGGCGACTCCCTTGGCGGTGATCGTGCCGACAGACTCGACGCTGGCAAACGAGTCGCTGGACGATTCGCCGACGGTGAAGGAACCGACCCGGCCGGCCGTGGCATCCGCCAGCGTGAACGTGTTGCCGGACGACCGATACGGGACCGTGATCGAGCCGAGGTTGCCGCCCGACAAGTTAAAGGTGTTGCCGGTCAGGTTTCGGCCGGCCTTGACGACGCCGATGGCGTTCTTGGCGGCCGTGCCGTCGTTGCCCCGCAATTTGAAGGTGTTGCCGGAAACGCCGATGTCCCCGAATTGCTGGGCCGCCGCGTTCACGACGCCGGTGATCGAGCCGACGCGCTTGGCATCGACGCTCAGACCGTCGATGGTCCCGCCGGTCAGCGAGGTGATGCCGCCGGTCGTCGGCCCGGTGATGGCGAGGATGGCGCCGCTGACCGACTTGGTCGCCTTGATCGCCCCGATGTTGCCGTTCCAAGCGACCAGCTTGTTCATGCCCATGTTGTAGTTGCCGGCGACGGTGATGCCCCCCACGGCGGTCCCGGCCAGGTTGCCGGTGGCCAGGATGCCGACCGACAGGTTGCCGTTCGCCCCGTCGGGGAAGTCGGCAATGTTGGTCTTGGTGGTGATCGCGGTGATCGATCCGAATCGGCCGGCGCCGACCGTCCAGTCGGTGGTCAGCAGAGCCTTCACGTTCCCGGTGGTCGTGAGGTTCACCGCGACGGCGGTCGCCCGGCCGATGTCGAGCGCGGTGGTGACGTTGCGGAGGCCGTCCGGGTTGCGGGCCAGCGAACCCCAGGAGGCGCCGGTCAGTTTCGCACCAAGGGTCCAGTTGCTCGTGATCCGGGCCTTGACCGTGCCGACGTCGCCGAACACGTCCCAGATGCCGGAGAGGGTTCCGGCCACGGTGACCGAGGCCACGTTGGTTCCGAGCGTCGTGTTCCGCGTGGTCAGGTTGGCGTCGAGGTCGCCGGGGAGCGATCCCTGCACGGTCGAACCGGTCACCTTGATGGTCCCGAACTTGTCGGCGACCAGGGAGGAAGGCCCCGCCACCCCAATGGTGACATCTTCCGCCGTGAAAGTGGTCAGCACGCCGCCGATGTTGAAGACGCCGCCAGCGACATCCTTGACGGTGAGGATCGTGCCGGCCGTGACCAACCCGCCGGTGGTGACGGAGCTGTCGGTGATGTTCCGCAGCGTGGCGGCCGTCAGGGTTCCCTGAGTGGTGATGTCCCCGTTGGTCAGGTCGGCCAGCGGGGCGGTGATGGTGACCGCCCCGGCCCCGGAGACCGTGATGGAGTGGACGAGAACCGTGCCGGGTCCGTTGTTGCCGGCGGGCGTCGGGGCGATCGTCAGCGTGGAGGCGGCCGTGTTGGTCCGCACCACGATGTCCAGCCCCAAGTCGTTGCCGAAGGAATCAAGCTTCTCGGTGACCACCAGCCCGGCGGCCGCCCCGAGACTGCTGGTCACGGTGTACGCCTGCCCGTTCTGGAAGAAGCCGGTGACCGTGCCGTCCGCGTCGGAGGCCGCGCCCGACTGGACGCTGACGGCCGTGCTCACCGCGTAGTTGGCGAGGACGACGTCGCTGCCGGCCTTGAACGGAACCGCCACGCTATTGGCGTCGACCGAATCGACGAAGCGGTTGAAGACCGTCCCGGTCCCGGCGGAGATCACCGTTTGGGGTCCGGCGGCCACCCCCGTGCCGATGAGATGGGAGGAGGTGGAATTCAGCGTCACGTTGCCGGCCCCCAACTTGACCAGTTGGTCCCCGGCGGCCCCGAGTCCCACTTGCAAATCGCCGTTGAGGAACACGTTTCCGGTCGTCGTGACGGTGGCCGTCTCCGCGACGGTCGGCTGGGTTCCGACCTGGAACACCGCCCCGGAGTTGAGGGTGAGGTTGCCGGCCCCGAGGTTGATCGCCGAGGCGCCGGACGTGACGAACCGCGTGCCGGGGATGGAAATGTTCAGATTGCCGGCGGTCACCGTCAGGGTGTTGGTCCCCTGCGTCCAGGTTCCGCCGATGATGTTCAGGTTCGACGAGACGGTGAGCGGTTTCGTCACCTCGGTGTCGCCGCTGAAGGTTGTTGTCGAACTGGCGGTGAGGGTGGCGGTGGCGGCGGGGTTGGTGATCTTCGACGCCCCGGTGATGCTGATGGCTCCGGTGGCCGTCACATCGCCCTGGATGAGGGTCTTGGAGGCCTTGGTCGTCAGGGAGGCAATCGACAACGGCGTGGTCGGCAGGGTGACGGTTTTGCCGACCTGCAGGTCAACGGCCGCCGTCGTTGTCAGCGATGTGCCCGACACGAGCGTGCTAAGATCGGCGTCCCCGCGGTTCCGAACCGTCAGGCCCGTGGCCCCGCCGAGAATCGTGAGTTTGCCGTTGAATTCGTTGGCGGTGTTGCTCAGGCTGATGGTGTTGGGCCCGGCGTTCAGACTGACGGTTCCCGCCCCGAGCGTTCCGGCGATGGTTCCCACCGTCCGCACCCCGATCCCAGTCTGGGTGATGTTCCCCCCGGCGACCACGGTGAGATTGCCATTGCCAAGGAGGAGCGAACTAAGCCGGATCGCGTTGGTGTCCGTGACCGCAAAGTTGCCGGCTCCGTTCACCCGGCCGGCCACGCCGTTGCTGCCAGTGTTCGCAAAGTCATTTACGGCGTTCAGGGTGACGCTGCCGCCCGCCAGCCCAGCGTTGAAAGTGGCAAGGCCGGTCGAGGTGATGGCCCCCGACTGGGTGATGTTTCCGATGTTGTTGGCGGTCACCGTCAAGTTGGGGACGGTCGATGTGCCAAGGTTGATGTCCCCGGTCCCCGTCAGGCTGAACGTGCTGGCAACAAGGGAGACCGGCCCGAAGATCGCGTTGAACGTGTTGCCGGGGTTGGTCAGCGTTCCCGTGTCCCCCGTCGCCGTGAAAACCGAGGGACCGACAAGGGTGAGCCTCGTGCCGGGGGCCTGCCCGATGTTGCTGCCGCCGCCGGTGGCCACGAAGGTGGCGGTCGTCCCGGCGACCGTCGTGATGTTGCCGAGCGTCAGCGTGGTGCTGTTGGTGATCTGAAGGTTGCTCCCGGAACCAACCGACGCTTCGACCCGGCCGGAGAAAAAGTTGCTGGCCGCGTTGGTGGTCAGATCGACTTTTCCGGCCGCCTTGAAGGAGGCCACCGAACCGGCGGCGGCGAAGATGCCCCCGGCGGTGGTCTGGGTGATGTCCCCGGCCGTGGTGGTGACGGTCAGCCGGCCGCTGCCGATCTCGGTGATTCCGGTTGCTCCGCCGAAGATCAGGGAGCCGGCGTTGACGATGGTCACGTCATACGGGGAGCCGACGTTGGTCTGCGCCGCCAAGGTCGTGAAATGATTCGCCTTGTCCAGCGACACCGGTCCGTTGCTGGAGACGAAGGCCGTCGCCACGGTCAGCGGGTCCGACTCATAGACCCCCTCGCCGGAGGCCCTCAGGTTGGTGACCGAGGCCGGGATGAACGCCCCGAGGACCAGTGGGGCCTGCGTGTAATTCAAGAAGAGCTGCGTCACGGTGGCCGGCAGGGTGATGTTGGCCGTGCTGGCCACCGGACTGTCGTCAAACAGAGTGACGGTCGTCGGCGCGCCGGTCACGCTGACTAGCCCGCCGAAGGCGTCACTGCCCATCAGGCTCACCGTCGAGCCGGCCGCCGGGGCGTTCAGGGTGATCGGCCCGGCGCCGGGCAACTGGTTAACGGTCCCGGACCCGGTGATGTTCCCGATGGTCGCCGTCAGGTTCAGGCCGGCCCGGCCGAGGAAGAGTACCGAAGGATCGCTCCCGTTCGCGTCCACGATCGTGTGGGTTTGCGTGCTGTGCGGGGAACTGATGCTCAGCGAGCCAAGTTCGTTGGCGGCATTCGTCAGGGTGATCGCCGAGTTGCCCAGCACGGTGAAGCTGGTGCCGCCGCCGCCGCCGACGGTCAGCGCCGCCGTCTGGGTGATGTCCCCGAAAGCCGTCAGGCCCAGAAAGCTGGTGACGCTGGCCGCTCCCGTAATGAGCGGGGCGTTCGGGTGGCTCACGCTGACCGTGGCGAGACTCGCCAGGTCGGAAAGCACCGGCATCTGGGCGGCCGAGTTGGCGTTGCTCCATCCCAGCGTGGTGATCGCTCCCCCCGACTCGTTGAAATCGACCAGGCCGGTCACGGTGTTGTTGGCGTTGGAAAAGTCCAGCGTGCCGCTGGCGATGGCCTTGTTAAAGGTCGCCGACCCGCCGACGACGAAGGCCGTGTTGGTGAGCGTGGTGCTTCCCCGCGAGGTGAGCGACAGATCGGAGGTGGCCCCGGCGAGCGTCACCGTGCTTCCCGCCGTCCCCGTGAAGGTTTGGGCCGTCGCGGTGAAGTCCTTGGTGAACGTCGATTTTCCGGCGAAATTGACCGAAGTCGAGACGTTGTCCAGGGTGATGGTGAACGGCTGCGAATAAGTGTTCGCCCCGCTGTCCGCGAAGAAGACCTTCGTGTTGTTGGCCGTGTCCACGATGTTGATCGTCGTCACCGCCGGCAGGATGGTCGCGTTGTTCCCCGCAATTGTGCCAAACCCCCCCGAGACGAACGTCGCGGCGTCGACCGCCGGGAACGTGCCCGCGACGTTGATAGTCGTTCCCGTCGAATTCAGGGTCACCGTTTCGGTTGCCTGGTCCAGCGTCACCGTCAGCGTGGTGCCGGCGACCGCATAATTCGCGGGGACGGCCCGTTCCTCCAGCGAGTCGAGCCGCAAGCGGGCGACGCGGGGTTTGCGGCTGGAAACCGGGGAGTCAGTCTTGGCGAATCGGGAGTGGCGGCCCATGAGATCACCTTGGAGCGGGGGTAAAAACGACCTGTCGCGGGGAGCGCGAATCACGCTCCAATCCCGACACGAGATTGGAGTGAGGTTAAAGTAACAGTGTCAAGATGGGTAAGTCAAACAAATAATCAAGAAACATTGATGAGAAAAGGGGTTATGACCGATCATCCCGGCAAAGCGCTGACGAACAAAGGGATGTAACTCCGTTAGCGACAACTGCGAGGAGAAGCGGAGAAATCGCTTGAAACAGCGTCGAATAGTCACCGGCGTCAGGCGATGATCTCGCGGATCGGCGCCCCGTGGTCGATGTCCAATCGCTTGCGGCCGGGGACTTCCAACTTCCGCGAGTCCAGCCCCAACTGGTGCAGAATCGTCGCGTGGATGTCCGTGACGTAATGCCGTTTCTCGACGGCGTGGAAGCCGATCTCGTCCGTCGCCCCGTGGACGATGCCGCCCTTGATGCCGCCGCCGGCCATCCACACGGAGAAGCCGTAAATGTGGTGGTCGCGGCCGTCGGCCCCTTGCGTTCCGGGCGTGCGGCCGAACTCGCTGGCGAACAGCACGATGGTCGAGTCGAGCAGGCCGCGCCGCTTCAGGTCCTTTAGCAGCCCGGCGATGGGCTTATCGACGGACTTGAAATTCTTCTCATGGTTCCCCTTCAAGCCGCCGTGAGCGTCCCACGCCCCGGCCCCGCCGGCCCCGTGTTGCACTTGGATGAAGCGCACGCCCTTCTCGATGAACCGGCGGACCGCCAGCATCTGCATGCCGAAGTCGCGGGTGGCGGGGTCGTCGATGCCGTACAGCTTTTGCGTCTCTTCCGTCTCGGTCTTCAAGGCCAAGACTTCGGGGACGGACTTCTGCATGCGGAAGGCGAGTTCATACGCCTTGATGCGGGCCGCCAGCGCCGGGTCGTCCGGGTACTCCACGGCTTTCAGACGGTTGAGCTTGCCCACCAAGTCGAAGCCGATTTGCTGCTCGTCCGCAGTCAAGCCGCCGGCCGGCTTGCCGAAGTCGAGCGGGTTGCTCGGGTCCACGCGGATCGGGATGGCGTCGTGGGCCGGCCCGAGGTAGTGGGCGTCCTTCTTGTTCCAATACTCCCGGTTGCCCATCGAGATGAACTGCGGCAGATTGTCGTTGAGCGACCCGAGGCCGTAATCGACCCACGCCCCGAGCGTCGGGAATTCGCCGTCGAGCATGTGGCGGCCCGAGTGGAATTGCGTCTGCGCCCCGTGGTTGTCGTCGGTCGTCCACATGGAGCGGATGACCGCCAAATCGTCCACGCAGCTCCCGACGTGCGGCACCCAATCACTAAGTTCGATGCCCGCCTTGCCGTACTTGCGGAAGGGGACTTGCAGCGGGTAGAGCTTGTTCCGCTGCTGGCCGTTGGCGTCGTTGACCACCGTGACGCGGGCGAGTTTCAACTTGTCCGGGTTCTGCGCGTCCTTGTACGGCGTCTCGCCGATGGACTTGCCGGCGTACTTCGTCAACTCCGGCTTGGGGTCGAAACTCTCCATGTGCGAGACGCCGCCGTTCATGAACAGCCAGACGACGCTCTTGGCCTTGGGGGCGTGGTGCGGCTTGCCGTCCGGCGGCCGCCACGCGGGCGCATCGTCGGCGCGCAGGACGCCGTCACGGGCCAGCATGGCGCCGAGGGCCAGGCCGGTGAAGCCCATGCCCATGTCGGCGAGAAAGGCGCGGCGGGGGAGCATGAGAATTCTCCGTTAGGGACAAAACAATCGGCCATGTGGCGGCCGGTTTTCGCCCCAACGGGGCGACACCTGTTCCGGAGTTCATCATGTTTCGCCGTGAATTCCTCGCCGATTCCTTCCGCGGTTTCTCCGGACTCGCCCTTGCCGCGATGCTCCACAAAGACGGCTACGCCTCCGAAGATGCCATTTGGTCGCCGCCCGACGGCAAGCCGCACCACGCGCCCAAGGCCAAGTCCGTTATCTGGCTGTTCATGAACGGCGGCGTCTCGCACATGGAGACGTTCGACCCGA
>JAYUGD010000060.1:0-2577 GCA_043767785.1 Zavarzinella sp.
ATGCTCGGCGGGCTGTTCAACGCCCTCGTCGCCCCCTTGGCGTTCACATTCGTCAGCGAATACCCGCTGTCCCTGATCGCCGCCTGCATGGTGCTGCCGCGGCTGTCGGAAATTAACTACCCGGGGGCCGCCCCCGCGGGGCGGTCCACGCAAGACCGGCTGATCGCCTACCTCGTGCTGCCGCTGGTGTTTTTCGCGGCCGCGAAGGTTCTCTCGGGCAATTACCCATATGTCGTGACCGTGTGCCGACAAGTCATTGATGGCTCCGGCGTCGTCTTGAACGCCTACACCGCCGCGACCATTATCGTCTTCGGGATTCCCACGCTGGCGACGTACTTCCTGGTCGAGCGGCCGCTGCGGTTCGGCCTGTGCGTCGGGGCGTTGTTCCTCGGCGCGTACGTGACCTTTGAAAAGAATGAGCGGAAGGCGGACCCGGAAGACCGCACCGTGTACGACCGCAGTTTCTTCGGGTCGCTGAAGATCGAGCCGAGCCAGGCGACCGTCGAGAACGAGACTTATGACCCCCCGACCGACATCGAACAGGTCCGCTACCGATTCGGCGTGGACCCTTACTACGCCTTCAACCGCCTCGTCCACGGCACGACGCTGCACGGCAAGCAGCGCAAGCTGGAAGTGAGCGTCGCGGAGGGGTTGTTGCCGTGGATGGCTGACAACCCTTGGAGCCTGCTCACGGCGGCGCCCGTGGCCGAAAAGCAGTGGCGCAAGCCCGGCCGCGAGCCGTTGACGTACTACCACGAGACCGGGCCGGTCGGCCTCATGTTCGAGGAGTTTCGCCGAGGAAGCGCCACGCCCGGCTCGAACACCGATGTCGCCTGCATTGGCCTCGGCACCGGGTCACTGTCTTCCTACGGGCGGGCAGGCCAACGGATGACGTTCTTCGAGATCGACAACCACGTCCGCCGCATCGTCGAGCCGCCGACCCACTTCTCGTACATCGACCAAGCTAAAAAGCAGGGCGTCGCCATCGAGTTCCTGATGGGGGATGCCCGGTTGACGTTGGAACAGCAACCCCCGGACCGCAAGTGGGGCTTCATGCTGGTGGACGCCTTCAGTTCGGACTCCATCCCGGCCCACTTGCTCACCGTTGAGTCGGTCGAGTTGTACTTCAATCACTTGGAGCCGAACGGCATCTGCGCCCTGCACATCTCCAATCGCTACTTGAACCTTGAGCCGGTGGTGGAGAAAATTGTGAGCCGGTTGAAACTCTCGGCCCGTGTGATGCACGACAGCGTGCCGGCCGCGGAGGAGTCCATCACCGGAAAAACATCGTCCACTTGGATCGCCGTGGCCCGGAACGACGACGCGCTCGGCGGCCTGTTGACGGACCGCCATTGGGGAAAACTGACCGCCGACGACAAAGTGGACATCTGGACGGACGACTTCACGCCCATCAAAAACATCCTCCAAGGCGAGTGGAACTTCTTCAAATGAGATTGTTGACGGGCCGCCGCGCTCATGGCTGATGTCATCCTCATCGGGGCGAGCGTCCGGGCCTTGGCCGCCTCGGCCCGCCGGGCGGGACTGTCGCCCTTGTGCGTCGATTTGTTCCGCGACGTTGATCTTCTGTCGCACCACCCCGACGCGATTCTTTGCCCCGTCGGCGAATACCCGCGGGGGTTCGTCCCCATTCTGGAAAAACTCCCGCCCCTTCCGGTGATCTACGCGGGGGGGCTGGAGAACTACCCGGACGTGATCGAGAGGCTCGGCGAGCGACACTCGATTTGGGGCAATTCGCCGCGCGTCCTCCGCCATGTCCGAAATCCCGGCCGCGTGAGGCGAGCGGCCGAGGAAAGTGGCATGAGCTTTCCGGCCGTCATCACCGACTCGTCGCCGCCCGAGGGCCGGTGGATTCGAAAAAGTGTCCGCGGCTCGGCGGGCCGCGGGATTCAATTCGTAGACGATCCGGCAATCCGTCCCGTGAAAGGAACGTACCATCAACAAGTCGTGGCGGGCACGCCGATGTCGGCCCTTTTCTTCGGCGGGCCGCACGTTCATTGCCTGTTCGGATTCACCGAGCAGTTGATCGGGTGCGAGTGGCTGAACGCCAAGCCGTTCTGGTACTGTGGGAATGTCGGCCCGCTGAACGGGGGTAAAGAACTCGAGAACTCACTTCACCAGTTCGTAACGGCCATCGATTTTTTGCCGAACGAGATATGCGGTCAGTTCGGCGTCGATTTCATTTTCGCCGACGGGCGAACTTGGATCTTGGAAGTCAACCCGCGGCCGACGGCCAGCCTCGAACTGTTCGAGCGGTATATCCAATTCCCCATGATTCGCGGCCACATCGCATCCGCCGATGGCCAACACTTTGAATTTCCGATGATCCTCCCCGAGGCGCACATTACCGGCAAAGCGGTCTGGCACACACCATATCCATGCCGTGCGATGTACCGCCCCGACGACTTGCCGCCGGACGTGTACGCCGATCTGCCGCATCACGAGCAGGCGTTCGAGGCGCACGAGCCGTTCGTGACCATCTTCGCAAAAGCGCTGGACCGGGACGGGGTGATTCTCAAGTTAAAAGGACTGGCGGGCGGCATCGCGAAGCGGTTCAAG
>JAYUGD010000061.1:0-2576 GCA_043767785.1 Zavarzinella sp.
GTTTAGCCGCGACGCGACGCTTCGGAGTGGAGCGCGGCCTTGCGACCCAAAGACGACTTAACCACGAATGACACGAATGACACGAATAAATCAAATCCACGCGAAAAGCAATTCAGTGGGATTGCCGTGTCTCGAATTCGTGTTATTCGTGTTATTCGTGGTTGAATGTTCTTCCGGGTTGGTGTCCGCGCTCCACTCCGAAGCGTCGCGTCGCGGCTAAACAATACAGTCACCCGTTCAGCCCCGGCAGCCGCCCGTCATACGCCTGCGTCTTCTCCATGCGGCTCTCTCCGAAGCGGTCCACCTTCGCCCCCATGCGGTCGAGCAGTTCCACGTACAGGTTGGACACCGGCGTCTTCGGCTTGAACGCCAGGTGCCGGCCCGGCTTGAGGGTGCCGCCGGCTTTGCCAACCAAGAGGGCCGGGTAGTCGTGGGTGCCGTGGCCGCCGTCGGCCATGTAGCTCGTGTAGAGCAGGACGGTGTTGTCGAGCAGGCTCGTGCCCCCCTCGTCGATGGCCTTGAGTTTACGGACGAACTCGCCGAACAGCATCGTGTACCACGTGTGGATTTGCCGGCACGCCTCGCGGGCGATGGGGTCGGCCTCCTCGGGGCGCGCGGCGTTGCCCTGGTGTTCCAGCGTGTGGCAGTGGCGCTCGTAGCCGACGGTGATGACGCCGGGGAAGCTGGCCTCGTCGCTGCCGCAGGCGAAGGTGGCGACGCGGGTGGTGTCCGTCTGGTAGGCGAGGACCATCAGGTCGAGCATCAGGCGAATGTATTCGGCGTGCCGTTCCGGGTCGCGCATCACCGGGTTGGTGATCTCCCAGATGGGGACTTTCTCGGCCGGCAGGCCCGACGGCAGGCTGACCGTGGACGGGCCGGGGTTGAGGGCGTCGATGGCTTCCTGGTGCTGGCGGTGTTCGACGAAGTCGATGCGCTTCTCGACGCCGCGGACGCACTCCAGATACTCGTCGAGCCGGTGGCGGTCGCCGTGGCCGAGGTCGCGGCGCAGGTCGTTGGCCTCTTCGCGGATCAGGTCGGCCACGCTGCGGTCGATGTTCGACTTTTTGGCGGGGGCGGGCGGGAGGGCGGTGCCGCGCGTCTTCCAGTTCGGGACCACGGGGGTGCGGCCGCGGAACATGCGGTCGAAGATCAGTCGCGGGTTGGCCTCGAACGGCAGCGGGGCGTCGGCCGAGCGGAACGAGTACTTGTTCTCGTTGCCCGCGAGGCCGATTTCCATGGACGGTAACAGCGTCTGGTCGCCGACGACTTGGGCCACCGCCTGGTCCACGGACTGGGCGGCGATGAACTTGCCGTTCGCCCGCCGGACGACGGGCGCCCCGGTCAGGTGCATCAGCGAGCAGTGCTCGTGGGCGTTCAGCCCCCCCTCGGACCGGCCGTTCTGCGACAGCCCGCTCAGGACGAGCAAGTCTTCCCGCAGGTCTTCGAGCGGCTTCAAGATGGACGACAACTTCCCAAGTGTGCCGACCTCTTTCGGCTTCCACGACTCCAGCACCGTCCCGCCAGTGACGGTGACGACGCCGAACCGCATCGGGGCCGTGCCGGCCGGGGCGGCGACGGTGAGTTGTTCAAGGAACGGCAAAGCGGCGACGGCTCCAACCCCGCGCAGGAAGGCGCGGCGCGTGAGCGGGTGGCGGGCGGTCTGGTGCATTCGGGTTCTCACTTCTTGACGGCCCGCCGCATTTGCGCGAGTTGGTCCGGCTTGGGAGGCTTCACGATGATTGTCGTCTTCGGGAGGGCGGCCCGCAACTCTTTCAGGTCATTTTCCGAAATGTCCACTTCTTCCAAGGTCAACTTGATCAACTTCGGCATGGCGGCCACGGCCCTCAAACTGCCGTCAGCGGTCAGGATCGTCTCGTTGTAGATAACCTCTTCGAGCGTCGCAATCCCGGCGATGGTCTTCAACCCGGTGTCCCCGAGTCGCATCGAAAACTGCGGCCCGACGTGGACGGCTTTCAGGTTGGGGAACTTCTTTAGCAAGGCCATGTCTTCGTCCGATACCCGCGTGTGGTAGAAGGTAATCTTCTCCACTTGCGGAACCTTGGTGAGCGCTTCCAATCCCTCGCGGCCAATCGTTGAACCGGAAAAGTTAAACTCGCGCAGGTTCGCGCACGGGGCCAAGTGGGCGAAGCCGGCGCCGGTGAGCTTGACGCCGTGCCAGCCGAGATGCCAGAACGTCAGCGACTTCAACGCCGTCAGCTTGCCGAGATGTTGGAAACCGTCGTCGGTCAGCTTCGACCCGTTGGCCGCCATTTTTTCGAGCGTGGTGAGCTTCGAGAGCGAGGCCGCTTGGCCGTCCGTCATCACGCACTTGCCGTAGAACGTGAGCGACTTCAAGCCGGTGAATGAGCCGATTTTATGATAGTCGTCGTCGGTCAGCGATTCTGAATCCTTGAAGGTGATCTCCGTGAGAACGCCCTTGTCCAGCCGCACGCTGTTGCCGGCTTTCTTGAGGGCCTCCGCGTCGGCAGAATCGTCGGCGCGGACGGCGGAAGCCATCGAGAACACGATCAACCCAACCAAGACCCGTTTAGCCGCGACGCGACGTTTCGGAGTGG
>JAYUGD010000062.1:0-2569 GCA_043767785.1 Zavarzinella sp.
CAGGGCTTCACAATTCCTTCACAACGTGGTTGAGTTGAGCTATTTCCTCAACGGTGCGTACCGTGCCACGATGGCCTTGGCTGTCCGCAACCCGTCCACGGCGGCACTGACAATCCCGCCGGCGTACCCTGCCCCTTCGCCGACCGGGTAAATGCCTGTGAGGCCAGGCGTTTCCCGCGTCTCGTCGTCCCGCGGGATACGGACCGGCGAACTGCCGCGGGCTTCCGGGCCGACGAGCGTCGCTTCTCGCAAAAACTTCCCGCGCCACATGCCGTCCATTTTGGGCAGTCCGGCCTGCAACGCTTTCCAGATGTACGGCGGCAGCAAGTCCGCGAGGTCGGCCGCTACCTTCTCTCGCGGGTAACTGGACGCCGGCACGCTGTCCGACTTGCGGCCGTTCACAAAATCGCTCGCCCGCTGGACCGGGCAGGCGTAGGCCCCGCGGCCGAGGTCGAACGCCTTCTTCTCGTACAGTTCCTGAATCCGCATCCCGGCCAACCGGTCGGCCGACCCGAACTCGCTCAACGGCAGCGTGACGACCAAGCCGCTGTTGGCGTACGGCGAATCCCGCTTCGATAAGCTCATGCCGTTGGTGCAGAAGTAGCCTTCTTGGGACACGCTCGGAATGACGTACCCGCCGGCGCACATGCAGAACGTGAACACGTCCGCGGAGCCGTGGGCGACGAGCGAATAATCCGCGTTGCCCAGAATGTCCTCGTGCGGCCGATACCCGTACTGCACGCGGTTGACCAGTTCCTGCGGGTGTTCGACCCGGACGCCGATTTGAAACGGCTTTTGCACGATGGGAACGCCGCGCCGCACCAACATTTCGTACACGTCCCGGGCACTGTGCCCCGTGGCCAGTACCGCCACGTCGGCCGGAATTTCCCCGCCGGAAGTGACGACGCCCCGCAAGCGGCCGTCTTGAAAGACGAGGTCTTCCACACGGGTCTTGAACCGCACTTCCCCGCCGAGACTTTCGATGCGTTGCCGAATCGCCTTCACCACGGCCGGCAACCGATTGCTGCCCAAGTGCGGCCGGTGGTAGTAGAGAATCGAGGGCTTGCCGGGCTGTTGCCCCTTGCAGTCCGCGAACAGTTGCAGGACGCGCATCACGTCCGGCCCCGTGTTGCGGCACGTCAGCTTGCCGTCGCTAAACGTCCCCGCCCCGCCTTCGCCGAAGAGGTAATTGCTCTCCGACTCGAAGCGGCCGCCTTCGTCAAACGTCTTCACGTCCTTGATGCGTTCATTGACCGGCGTGCCGCGTTCCAAGACCAACGGCTGGTAGCCCATCTCCGCGAGGAAGTACCCGGCGACCAACCCGGCCGGGCCGCTGCCGATCACGACCGGCCGATTCGGGAGCGAAGCGGCACCCGGCGGCGGCATCTCGAACGGCGGCTCGGCGAACGCCTCGATCTTGGCTGAGGCGTAAGCGGCCCGCTGAAGGACGCGCGCCTCGGCGTCTTCCGGGAGCTTCACCTCGGCGTTGAACACGAACCGCAGGTCCCGCTTGTCGCGGACGTCCAGACTTTTGCGGAGGATTCGCCAGCCGTGCAGGTCGCCGGGAGAGACGCCGAGCGTGCGGGAGAGGAGTTCGGGGAGGGCCGCCTCGCCGACATCGACGGAGAGGCGCAAGTTCGAGATGCGGAGGGGCATGACTTACTGAATCTGCTTCCTCGTAAAGGTGACGCCGATGACCGTCGTGGCCGAGATTTCGCCGTCCTTGCCGCTGTCGTCCTTGTACTTCACCATGCCGCGCCGCAGTTGCACGCGCCAAAGGAGCGTCTGATCAACCGGCATGCGGTCGAGTTCTCGCACCACGCTCTGCTTCGGGGCGACCGTCACGAAAATGTCCCGCTCCTCGTGCGGTTTCAGCGGCTTTTCGTTGCTCTCCTGCCCCTCAATGAACTGCTTGCGGACGTTCCCGCTTGGCGGCCACGAGAACGGGCCGTAAAACATTTCGCGGTTGATTTGCAGCGCGGTGTACGGGCCGGTCTTCTCGTCTTTCTTGGCCCCCAGTTCCCGGAGAAAGGCCGGGTCCGTCGGGTAGAAGGTCACGTCGTCGGAAAGGTTCTTGACTTTCAGAGTGAGCATCAGCGTCTTGCCAATCGGGCGGCTCTTAGCCGGCCCAGACACATACTCGTCTACTGCCATTGTCGGCGAGAGGACGCCGACGCTCACCGGCTTTACCGAAAGGTCGCCGACGACCAGTTCGTCCCCCATTTTCACCCTCAGATCGGCGGGCACTTCGGCCGTGGCGTCCGGCATCCACTTGAAGGATGTCTGTTTGCGGTTCGCCTTTTCGTACTCACCGTACACGTCCGGGATCGCTTTGAACGGGTGTTCCGGCTCGGACGATTTGGCGAAGCTGAGATACCCGAACACGCCGGCAGCGATGGTCATTAACAGCCCGTACGCCAGCAGGATGACGGCGAAGGCGTTGCTGCCCTTCCCCTCGTCGGCCGTCGGGGGACGTTGAGTGCGACGGGGTTCTCGTGCGGCGGGAGCTTCTTGTTCCGCGGAAGGAGGCGGCGCCGAGAACGCTTCCGTCTCCCCAAGTCCGAGGTCC